>CAZSDN010000101.1:0-9793 GCA_964605595.1 uncultured Flavobacterium sp.
TCTGGTTATATTTTCGGGTTAACTTTTTGGGTTAACGGTTTTTGTTTTTGAGTTTGCAAATATAGGATTTCTGAATCAGAATTTTACAGTATTAAATTCTCATTGCGAATTATATAACATTCTCAGGAATTATATAAACTTCACTGAAAATAATTCAAAATTCAGAAACCTTTAATATAATTTATAAATCAATTTAACATATCTACGTTAAATTTGTATAACATGAAATTAAAAATCAAACACTATGAAAACTACAGCATTATTAATAACAGCCTTTCTGTTTTCGCTAAGCGGACAGGCTCAAAACCAGAATGTAACCAATGTTACTAAAACAACTGTTACAACCGTAAAAGATTCTGACGGTGAAAAGCAAACTGTGAAAAAACAGGATGTTCAGGAAGTTCAGAATATCGAGCTTCAAAATTCTGAATCTAAAGAATTGAATAAAGATTTAAAACAAACCCCGGTTCAGGTAACTTCTACAACACAAATTACCAATCCCGACGGATCAACCAGAACTGTAGATGTTGACCGTTCATCTTATTATGAAGCCGGCGGAAAACAATATCAGGTTAAATTAGATCCACAAGGATATACAATGACTTCCCCAACAAGCAAAAAGCCGGCATTGTTAAGAAAAACTTCAACCAACAGTTATATTTACAGAACAAATGATAAAACTGCGGTTGGCTATTTTGATACAAACGGAAACCTGATTATTGAAACTTACGACGATAAATCGGATAAAGTTTCAATCGAAACATATACAAGGGTAAAACAATAATAAATTATCCTAAATGAAAAATCCTGAGTTTACGCTCAGGATTTTTTTATTCGTTATGAAGAAAAGCTTGTCGGTTTAAAAGCGTTTCTTCGCTTTCTACGTGATTATCATCAGGAATGCAACAATCAACCGGACAAACCGCGGCGCATTGTGGTTCTTCGTGAAAACCTTTGCATTCGGTGCATTTATCGGGAACAATGTAATAAATATCATCCGAAAAAGGTGTCCGTGGTTCTTCTGTATCAACTTCCTCGCCTGAAGGCAAAATGACTTTTCCCCGAAGCGCCGTTCCGTCTTTGTATCTCCAGTCATCAGCACCTTCATAGATTGCCGTATTTGGGCATTCAGGTTCGCAGGCACCGCAGTTTATACATTCATCAGTTATAATGATAGCCATTTTAGTCAAAAATTTAAAGTCGAAAGATTAAAACCCCATTTAAAGTCATTTTTACTTTTGACTTTTGACATTAGACTTTCGACGGAATAATACTTATTTTTGCGGCAAAATTACATCCAAAACAATTCAAAAGCAAGCAAATGACACTCGAAGAAAGAAAAAATGTTTTTATCGAACTTGGCAAATTCCTAAGCCAGTTTTCTGAAAATGAAAACGTTAAAAACTCAAATGTTTTGCATAATGAATTGTATTTCAGTGAATTTCAAAATCTGATTTCTCTTTCGCAATCGCATAATGGTTGGTATACGCCGGAACAGGTATATTTTTCGATACAATCCTGGGCTGATGCGCTGACAAATGAAAACCTGAATCAATGGCTTTCCAAATATGGTTTATCGAGTGTTAAGCCAAAAACAGTTGGACTAATTTTAGCAGGAAATATTCCGCTTGTAGGATTTCATGATTTTCTTTCGGTTTTGATAACCGGGCATAAGGTTTTAGTTAAAACGTCTTCAAACGACCAGCATTTACTTCCTTTTTTGGCAAAATATATCATTTCGGTCGAACCAAAATTTAAAGATTATATCACTTTCGTGGAAGGAAAACTCGAAAACTTCGACGCTGTAATTGCCACCGGAAGCAATAATACTTCACGTTATTTCGAATATTATTTTAAAGACAAACCGGCAATTATCCGTAAGAACAGAAATTCTGTTGCCGTTTTAAATGGAAATGAATCCAAAGAACAATTAATGGGTTTAGGAGAAGATATTTTCAGGTATTTTGGCTTAGGATGCAGAAATGTTTCTAAATTGTTTGTTCCGAAAGGCTATGATTTTAAAGACTTTTTCGAAGCAATTTTTGCTTATGGCGGTATAATCCATTATGAAAAATATGCAAATAATTACGATTATAACAAAGCGGTATTTTTGATGAGCAATTTCAAATTGCTGGATAACGAATTCCTGATTTTAAAAGAAGACACGAATTATGCCTCGCCCATTTCGAGCGTTTTTTATGAATTCTACGACAATATCGACCAGATTAAAAACCGGTTAAATTCTGAAAGCGGGCAAATCCAATGTGTCGTTTCAAACAACCTTATTGAAAATTCAGTCGGTTTCGGACAAACGCAAAAACCAAAACTCTGGGATTATGCGGATAATGTGGATACGATTGGTTTTTTGAAGAAATTATTTTAAATTTTAGTGCCGTTCCTAAAGTGATGTGTAAAATGAATTGTTGTTGTTTAATACAGTAATCATTATAAAACAATCCTTGATCTATTCATTAAATCTAAATAAAGCTTAAATATTAACAAAATGTATGGATTTACAGCATCAAAAAAAGTAAATTGTTTGATAGGATGTGATTTTCCCCTTCCCTGAAGGTAAGATACCGCTTTTCAGACACACTCTTTTACGGAAAAACCACCTTTTTTTTTAAATTTTTGAACGCTAAAAATTTTAAATGGTAGATTCTTGGTTACATTCAAATTTAAAATTCAACATTTAAAATAAAAATCCTAATTCAACTACAACGTTTTTGTTAATAACCTTATGAAATTATTACGAAATCGTAAATTCATTTAAATCTGAATTTCTGAAATTTGCGATTCTATTGATAATTCAGATTCGGAATGAAAAAACACAATTATAGCGCAGGCCCGTGCATTTTACCACAGGAAGTTTTTGAAAAATCGGCAGCCGCCATTTTGGATTTTAACAATTCGGGGCTATCGATTTTAGAGATATCACACCGCAGCAAAGATTTTGTAGCCGTAATGGAAGAAGCGCGCGCATTAGTCCTTGAACTTCTCGGATTGGAAGGAAAAGGTTATCAAGTGTTATTTTTACACGGCGGTGCAAGCCTTGAATTTTTGATGGTTCCTTATAATTTGATGAAAGAAAACGGAAAAGCTGCTTATCTCGACACAGGAACTTGGGCGAATAACGCAATTAAAGAAGCAAAAAGTTTTGGAGAAACGTTAATTATCGGTTCTTCCAAAGATCAGAATTATACGTTTATTCCGAAAGAATATGCAGTTCCGGCTGATGCAAATTACTTTCATTGCACGAGCAACAATACTATTTTCGGAACACAGATGCATGAATTCCCAAATCTTGACATTCCGCTGGTTTGCGATATGAGTTCGGATATTTTTTCGAGACAACTTGATTTTTCAAAATTTGATTTGATTTATGCAGGCGCGCAGAAAAATATGGGCCCGGCCGGAGCAACATTGGTTGTCGTAAAAGAAGAAATTCTTGGAAAAACCGGAAGGACAATTCCGAATATGCTTGATTATGAAAAACATATTAAAGCAGAAAGCATGTATAACACGCCTCCGGTTTTTGCGATTTACGCATCGTTATTAACATTACAATGGCTTAAAAACAAAGGCGGAATTGCAGCGATTGAAAAAGTCAATAACCAGAAAGCCGAATTGCTTTATAATGAAATAGACAGGAATCCTTATTTCAAAGGAACAGCAAATAAAGAAGATCGTTCTGTGATGAATGCAACTTTTCTTTTAGAAGATGAAAACCACGCTTCAACATTTGACGAAATGTGGAAAAAAGCCGGGATTTCAGGATTGCCTGGGCATCGCTCTGTTGGCGGTTACCGCGCATCGATGTATAATGCTTTGCCATTGGAAAGCGTTCAGGTTTTGGTAAACATGATGAAAGATTTTGAACATAAAATGAATACGGAAGCCTAGCCCCGATTGCAACGGAAATCCTTTTATTTTGTCATCCCGAGCGCAGTCGAGGGACTTTTTTCAAAATAAAAGATTGAAGTGGAAAGCGGACACGAGCGAAGCGAACTGACGAAGTAAAATTGCTTCAAAAAATAAAAATTAAAATGAAAGTATTAGCCAACGACGGAATTTCAAAAAGCGGTATCAAAGCGCTTGAAAAAGGCGGATTTGAAGTAATCACCACAAAAGTCGCACAAGAACAGGTTGCAAATTATATTAACGCAAACAATATTTCGGTGCTTTTGGTTCGCAGCGCGACGAAAGTAAGAAAAGACATTATCGACTCCTGCCCTAACCTTAAAGTGATTGGACGTGGCGGCGTTGGAATGGATAATATTGATGTTGATTATGCCCGTGAAAACGGGAAACATGTAATCAATACGCCTGCTTCTTCATCGGAATCAGTGGCCGAATTGGTTTTTGCTCATTTGTTTTCCGGAGTTCGTTTTTTGCATGACGCTAACAGAAATATGCCTTTGGAGGGTGATTCCAATTTTGAAGGTTTGAAAAAAGCGTATGCAAACGGAATTGAACTTCGCGGAAAAACACTTGGAATTATTGGCTTTGGAAGAATTGGACGTTCGGTTGCAAAAATTGGACTCGGACTCGGAATGAAAGTTATCGCATCCGACAAATATGTTGGAAACGCCGAAATCAAAGTTGATTTTTACAACGGACAATTTATTAATGTTGATATCGTGACCGAACCGATTGAAGATATTTTCAGGCATGCCGATTTTATTACGCTCCACGTTCCGGCGCAAGACGGCGGTTATGTAATTGGTGCTGAAGAACTCAACGCGATGAAAGACAATGTCGGGATCATTAATTGCGCGCGAGGCGGAGTAATTGATGAAGTTGCATTGGTTGAAGCGCTTGACGAAGGAAAAGTACTTTTTGCCGGACTCGACGTTTTTGAAAACGAGCCAAATCCGGAAATTCAGATTTTAATGCATCCGCAGATTTCATTGACACCACATATTGGCGCGGCAACAAACGAAGCGCAGGATCGGATCGGAACTGAACTTGCCGAGCAAATCATTAGTTTGTTGAAAACTGAAAATCAATAAGATATTCCGTTAAAGTTTATGAAAGCGCCACATTTGATGGCGCTTTTTATTATTTTTATTTCATGAAAAAGATAATTCTTGCTTTAATTATTTCCAGTGCTGTTTTTCTTTCTTGCAATGTTGGCCGAAAAGCTGCAAACGGCGCAAAAGGAAATGACGGATTTACAACCAAAAATGACACTGTCAGGATTGCAAATGACGAACTGGAATATGAAATCATAATCATTGATCCGGGTTTCAACGGCTGGTTCAATTCGTATGCGAAACCTCGGAATTATTATTCGCAATCGTATCTTGAAACCAGGAACCGCATTTGGGTAAACGAATGGAATTTGCGTGCTTCCCAGCCTAATTTATCCAATCCGGGCCTTTATGAAATGCGTATCGATTATCAGCCAAACATTGATTATGGTTATGAAGTTAATTACATGCTTTTTAATTATATGACTTATTTTCAACTGACAAATAAAATCAGGTTGGGCAACTTTGATGTGCGGATTTAAAATTGTATTTTTGCGCACATTTTAAAATCATGAACAAATTAAAACAGCGTTGGGGAATTACATCCAATTTTCAATTGGCGGTTATTTTCGTGGTGTTTGCAATCAATGGCTCTTTGTCTGCGCGGATTTCGTATTTCCTAATGGATTTACTCGGAATTGAACGCGAAACGCTTCCGTGGTATTTGTATTATCCGTTGTTACTGGTTTTGGTTTTGCCGATTTATCCATTCATGCTGATGGTTTTCGGATACTTATTCGGCCAGTCAAAATTCTTCTTCCCTTTTTCAAAAAGAATGCTCAAAAGCATTGGCCTCGGATTTGTTTTCGGGACAAAAAAAACTCCCTAAAAAGGGAGCTTGTTATTTTTTAGCGATTATATATCTGTAAATCCACATTAGTGTAAAACTCGGGATAATATCCGAAAATGGAAAAATCTCTTCGGCAACCGAAAACATACCTGCAATTTTCCCAGAGGTTCCTTTGTACATCCAGATCATTAAAAATCCGGAAAGTGGTGCCCAAAGAATATCTGCGAATTCACCAATAAACGGAATGGAAAAAGACAACATCCCGATTAAATCAAACAATAAACCAAGAACTAAATTCCTTGCTTTTTCGATTTCATAAACCTGTGCTTCCTGTTGAATCATAATTTCATAAGTTTTGCGACAGGCTCACAAAAGCAGTGCCATTATTTTTTCAACTTGTCTTTGTAAAGTTTTTTAACTTTTTCAACCTTGGGCGTAATCACATAATGGCAATACGACTGGTTTTTATTACGGCTGTAATAATTCTGATGGTAATCTTCGGCTGGATAAAAAGTCACGGCTTTGGAAACTTTTGTTACAATCGGTTTTCCGAAAGTTAAAAGCGAAGTCATTTGCGCGATATAATCTTCGGTGATTTCCTTTTGCTTTTCATCGTGATAAAAAACCTCGCTTCTATATTGTG
The DNA here is from genome assembly GCA_964605595.1 of uncultured Flavobacterium sp. Classification (GTDB taxonomy): domain Bacteria; phylum Bacteroidota; class Bacteroidia; order Flavobacteriales; family Flavobacteriaceae; genus Flavobacterium. Next base: position 6,467 of record CAZSDN010000101.1, read on the forward strand.
TGCCAATATCTGCGCCTTGTTGGTTCAAAGTTGTCGGATCATGCGTTGAAAAGAAAACCTCGAGCAATTCGCCAAAAGATATTTTCTTCGAATCGAATACGATTTGTGTCGCTTCAGCGTGGCCGGTCGCTCCGGATGAAACCTGCTCATAAGTTGGGTTTGGCCTTGCGCCGCCCGTGTATCCTGAAGTGACGCTTTTCACGCCTTCCAATTCTAAAAAAATCGCTTCCGTGCACCAAAAGCATCCGCCTGCAAAAGTCGCGGTTTCCATGTCTTTTTGCTGTTCCATTTTTATGGGTTCATTTAAAGTATTTGTGATTTTTTTTTCTTTTGACTGACAGGAAATTCCTATCATCGCCAATACAATTATCGCAGTTTTTTTCATTGTACAATTTTGTTTAACAAAGATACAAAGCTATCAAACGGAAGATTTTCGTTTAACGCAATTTTATAACTCCTATCCGTAAGAATAGCGTTCAAAAGATTTTATAATCCTCAAAATCTTTGTTTCTTTGTGAAAACTGTTCCGATATGATCCAGGCGAAAAGCATCCATAAATATTACGACAAACTTCATGTTTTAAAAGGCGTTGACCTCCATATAAAAAAAGGCGAAGTTGTTTCGATTGTTGGCGCTTCCGGAGCAGGAAAAACAACTTTATTGCAAATCATCGGAACTTTAGATAAACCTTCCGTAGAAAAAGGAACTGAACTTTTAATCAACGGACAGGATGTTTTGAAAATGAACGACAAAAGCCTGTCGAAATTCCGGAATACAAATCTTGGGTTCATCTTCCAGTTCCATCAGTTATTGCCTGAATTCACGGCTTTGGAAAATGTTTGCATTCCGGCTTTTATTGCGAATAAATCCAAGTCGGAAACCGAAACTGAAGCAAAAAGATTATTGGAATATCTCGGCCTTTCACACAGAATTGACCACAAACCGGGAGAACTTTCAGGCGGAGAACAACAACGTGTTGCCGTTGCTCGCGCATTAATTAACAAACCTGCGATTATTTTTGCCGACGAACCTTCGGGAAATCTTGATACGGTTTCGGCCGAAAACCTGCACCAGCTGTTTTTTAAGCTTCGGGACGAATTTGGTCAAACGTTTGTAATTGTTACGCACAATGAAGAATTTGCAAATATGGCCGACAGGAAATTAATCATGTCTGACGGAAAAATCATTGCCTAATGCTGCCCATCGCTTTTAGTTGGATTATACTTTTTTATTTTTTCCTGACATACGGAATCGCGGCGCGGTATTTACTGAAAATAAATGTTAATGCTATTCTCACGCTGCTTTTAGGAATGGTATTTCAGACAATATTGTTGACTTCAATTGCATTTTTTGTACGGATTGGAATCGAAGTATTTGCCGCTAATTTAATCCTGGCAATCATCTTAGGCGTCATTTTCCGGAAAAGATTATCAGAATCATTGACCGAAATAAAATCCTGGTTCCTTTCATTTTCAACAACTTCAAAGATTATTTTTTTAGTGATTTCTGTTTCTGCACTTTTGAAATGCGCGCAATCACCTTTTATCCTCGACAATGAAAGCTATTATGTTCAAACAATCAAATGGCTCAACGAATACGGTTTTGTAAAAGGGTTGGCGAACCTGAATATCGCTTTTGGACAAACATCGGGCTGGCACATTTTGCAATCGGGTTTCAATTTTAGCTTTTTTACAGACCGGATCAATGATATTAACGGTTTTCTTTTAATACTTTGCTCATTTTTTTTCCTTTTTGTCTTTGAAAAAGAATGGCATGAAAAAAGACAATTTCACTGGATTGGCTTTGTGTTATTTTTTAACGTGCTTTCTTTTCAGTTCATCAATTCGCCATCGCCTGATATCCCGTTATTCCTGATCATGCAAATTATTCTGTATTATTATTTGAATACAGAAAAAACTTTATCCGAACAAAAAACCATTATAGTTCTTTTCATTCTTCTCGTTTTTATCAAAATCACAATCCTGCCATTAGGAATTTTATTATTATCCATTTTTATAAAAGAACGAAAAACAGTGTTATTTTCTCTTGCCATCGGAAGTATCTTTGGCCTATTATGGGTTTCAAAAAATATTATCCTTATTGGCTATCCGCTCTATCCGTTTGGAAATTTTGCATTGAACGTTGATTGGAAAATCCCTGAAAACCTGTTTCATTTCATCAATAATATGATCCGCAATCATGAGTTCCTTGATGCCGAAAACTATAAATCGCTTTCCGTAATGCAAAAGTTTGAAATCTGGATTCGATTCGGTGGCATTAACGGGATTTTCAATAAAGGCATACTATTATTGTTTGCAATTGCGCCTTTTACAAAAATAATACGGTCGAACATCGAATATAAAATCGTTTATTTCACGCTTTTGCTACATTTTATAATTGTATTTGTTACATCGCCGCAGTTTCGTTTCTTTTTGGCTGAGTTTATTTTCCTGTCAGTGGTTGTGTGTTCAGAATTAAGCAATCGTTTTATAAAAAAAACAAGTTTAGTATTTTCAGCTTTGATTATTTCGGCACTGCTTCCGATAGCTATTTTATTTGTAAGCGATTTCAAAAATCTGACACAAAACGAGCTGAACCAACAACCTGAAAGCTTAAAATGGTCTCAGCTTTGGCTTCCTGAAAAAAACTCTAAATATTCTCATGTGAAATTTGAAAAAATAACATTGGGTAATTTACAGTATTATTCTCCAAATCCTAATTTCTTTTTTTACGGCACTGCCGATGGCCCGCTTCCGTGTACGAATGCTGATTTTGTAAACCATCTTTACAACAACTATTCGTTTATTCCGCAATTGCGTGATGGCAATTTATCAAACGGATTCTATTCGGCACCTTCAAAACAAAAAACACCTTGAAAGCTTCAGAATTAAAATCTTTTTTGGACGAAAAATCCGAATTTTACAATAATCCAAACTTTGTTGAAAGCGATCCCATACAAATCCCACATTTGTTTTCAACGAAAGAAGATATCGAAATTGCCGGTTTTTTAAGCGCGACAATAGCTTGGGGAAACCGTCAAATGATTATCCGGAATTCGTATAAAATGATGGAAATGATGGGAAATTCACCGTTTGATTTTGTCATGTCGCATAACGGCGAACAGCTTGAAAAACTGGAAGGATTTGTGCACCGGACTTTTAACGGCCAAGATTTTAAAACGTTTATCAAAGGTCTGAAACACATTTACAGTTATCATGGCGGATTAGAAAATATGTTTTCAAAAAATCAGGAAAATCAGTCTTTGCAAAAAAGCATTTCTGAATTCCGGAAGGTTTTCTTTGAGATCGAACATCAGCAAAGAACGCA
>CAZSDN010000102.1:0-9570 GCA_964605595.1 uncultured Flavobacterium sp.
TCCTATAACGATGGTCAACAGCGCCGCAACAATCAGCTTCGGCCACTTTAATAGTTGGTGCCAAATGTGTCCCGGCTACAATTACGGATTTATATAGCTCGTCTACTTTTTTCCCGATTTCAGGAGTAGAACCCGAAGTTACTTTCAGGATTTTCTCAACTGTGTGTTCCTTATCTCCCGGATTGATTCTTTCTGGTGAATAACCCGCAAAGAAATCTACATTGAACTTCAGTCCTGAAACTCTTTCGAGCACCGGAATGCATTCTTCTTCAGTAACACCCGGATAAACAGTCGATTCGTAAATTACGACATCACCTTTTTTAAGGACTTTTCCAACAGTTTCACTTGATTTGTATAAAGGCGTTAAATCAGGCCGGTTATTTTTGTCGACCGGAGTAGGAACGGTAACAACATAATAATTACAATCTTTGATGTCGTCAATAGTATTGCTTACAAATAATCCGTTCTCTGAATTATTAGAAGATTTAAGAACAGCCTGAAGAATATCGTCTTCCACTTCGAGTGTCAAATCTTTTCCTTGTCTTAGCTCATTAATTCTTGTTTGGTTGATATCAAATCCAACTGCATTATATTTTGTGGCAAATAATCTGGCAAGTGGCAAACCAACATATCCTAATCCGATAACGGCTATTTTAATACTCATATTTGTTTATTTTTCTTGTTCTTTGTTCAATTAAATCTTTCTGGCAATTCCAATATTCAGATTTTCTGATTTTTAGAAGTTTCAGAAAATCGCTGCAAAGTTAAAATTTTCTATAACATACTCTAATATCTTTCAGGCAACTATCATTTATCCGCAAATTTGCGTTCTTTAAAATAATTGTTATTCTTATAGACTAATTCCCGTATTGCTTTTCGTAATAATTAAGATATTCTCCTGAAGTCACATTCTTTAGCCATAATTCGTTATTCAGGTACCAATCTATGGTTAATCCCAGGCCTTCTTCAAAAGTCACCGAAGGTTTCCAACCTAAATTTTGATTGATTTTCGTAGCGTCAATGGCATATCGTTTATCATGTCCGGGGCGGTCTTTTACATACGCAATCAGCTTTTCAGATTCACCCTTTTCCCTTCCTAATCTGTCATCCATCAGCTTGCATAAAAGCTTGACCAGGTCAATGTTCTTCCATTCATTAAAACCTCCGATATTGTAGGTTTCTTTATCCTTCCCTTTATGAAAAACCAAATCAATAGCCAAAGCATGGTCTTTTACATACAACCAGTCTCGGGTGGAATTTCCGTCTCCATAAACAGGAAGGGGCTTGTTGTTGATTATGTTATTTATAAAAAGCGGAATCAGTTTTTCAGGAAAGTGATTTGGCCCGTAATTGTTCGAACAATTCGAAATCACGAAAGGCAAATCATAGGTTTCTCCATAAGCCCTTACAAAATGATCTGAAGAAGCTTTTGAAGCTGAATAAGGTGAATTTGGGCTATAAGAAGTCGTTTCCACAAAAAATCCATCTTCACCCAAACTTCCATAAACCTCGTCGGTACTAATATGATAGAAACGCTTTCCGTCATAGTTGTCTTTCCATGTTTCTGCCGAAGCATTCAAGAGGTTCATTGTGCCTATTACATTCGTTTTCACAAAGGCCAATGGGTTCGCGATCGATCTGTCAACATGGGATTCTGCAGCCAAATGGATAACTCCGTCAAACTTATGCGCTAAAAATAATTTATTTATAAAATCCGGATCAGTTATGTCGCCTTTTACGAAAGTATAATTCGGTGCATTTTCAATATCGGATAAATTTTCGGGATTGCCTGCATAAGTGAGCGCATCCAAATTAAAAACCTCGTAATGCGGATATTTTGTTACGAACAATCGGATCACGTGCGAACCAATAAATCCTGCGCCTCCTGTTATAAGTACTTTCATTATTTTCAATTTTTAAGATCCGATTCCCTGATAGATAAATCCTATTTCTTCTAATTTCTTTTTATCCAATATATTTCTTCCGTCAAAAACAAAAGCAGGTTTTAACATCGAATCATAAACCCGTTTCCAGTCATAATCTTTGAATTCATCCCATTCTGACAGAACCGCAACAGCATGGGCTGCTTTTAGTGCTTCATAAGGATCATTTGCAACTTTGACTCTTAACATATTTTCGTCTGACGGGCGGGAATTCAAGTAGTTTAAATCAAAATAAATCTGGTGTTCAGATACTTTCGGATCATAAACATGAATGCTTGCATGCTCATTGAGCAAATTATCGGCAACATAAATCGCCGCTGATTCCCTGGTATCATTGGTGTCTTTTTTAAAAGCCCAACCCAAAAACGCAATTTTTTTACCAGAAACCGTATTGTATAATTTCTTTATGATATTCCGGGAAAAACGATTCTTCTGATGATCGTTCATTTTCACTACCTGTTCCCAATATTCGGCTACTTCATTAAGCCCGTATGATTTTGATATATAAACTAAATTCAAAATGTCTTTCTGAAAGCATGAACCTCCAAAACCTACGGAAGCTTTCAGGAATTTATTCCCGATTCTGGAATCCATCCCGATGGCTTTGGCAACTTCGTTTACATCTGCTTCTGTCTTTTCGCATAATTCCGAAATCGCGTTTATTGAAGAAACCCTTTGGGCTAAAAAAGCATTTGCAGTAAGTTTTGACAATTCGGAAGACCAGACATTTGTAGTTAAAATATTTCCTTTCTCAACCCAATTCGCATAAACATCAACCAGAGCCTGGATCGCTTTGTTTCCTTCAGGCGTTGAAGTATCGCCACCTATTAAAACCCTGTCAGGATTCAATAAATCCTGAACAGCTGTTCCTTCTGCCAAAAACTCCGGATTTGATAAAATCTGGAATTTCACTCCGTTTCCTGTATTGTCCAGAATATCCTTAATCGCACTTGCGGTGCGGACAGGAAGTGTTGATTTTTCGACTACAATCTTATCTGAAGTTGATAGCTGCGCAATCTGCCTGGCGGCTAATTCTATATATTTCAAATCGGCTGCCATTCCTTTTCCTTCGCCATAGGTTTTGGTAGGAGTGTTAACTGAAATGAAAATCATGTCGGCTTCTGCAATCGCGCTTTCAACATCAGTCGAAAAGAACAAATTCCGCCCTCTTGCTTCTTCAACAATCTTGCTTAAACCCGGTTCATAAATCGGGATTTTTGTCATATCAGGATTGTTCCAATCATTGATTCTTTCTTCATTCAGGTCAACAACCGTAACTTTTATTCCCGGGCATTTGTATGCTAGTACGCTCATAGTCGGGCCGCCTACATATCCTGCGCCGATACAACATATTTTTTTTATATCTGCCATTATATTACTTTAAATTTTCCCAATACCACTTTACGGCTATTTTTACGCCTTCGCGCATTGAAAATACCGGGCTATAACCCAATTTCGTTTTAGCTTTGTCAATGCTTGCCAATGAATGCGGAATGTCGCCAGCTCTGTTTGGCCCATAAATTACCGGGACATTAGCTATAACCGGATCATGTTCAGCCAATGCTTCTTTTAAATAATTCACCAAATCGTTTAATGTGGTTCTGTCGCCAAAAGCTGTATTGTAAACCGTGTTGACGGCTTCTGGGTTTGTTGTTGTCATTGCCAGCTCATTCATCTGGATGACATTGTCGATGTAAGTAAAATCCCGTGAGAAATTTCCGTCACCATTAATAACCGGGCTTTCATGTTGCATAAACTGCATCACAAATTTTGGGATTACTGCCGCATAAGCGCCTTTCGGATCTTGCCTTCTTCCAAAAACATTGAAATATCGCAATCCGATTGTTTCCAGTCCGTAAGATTTACTGAAAATCTCAGCATAAAGTTCGTTTACGTATTTTGTAATCGCGTATGGAGAAAGCGGTTTCCCGATAATATGCTCAACTTTTGGAAGGTTTTCAGAATCGCCATAGGTTGACGAACTTGCAGCATAAACAAAACGCTTTACACCCGCATCCCTTGAAGCAACGAGCATATTCAAAAATCCGCTGACATTTACATCATTGCTTGTTATTGGATCGTTTATAGATCTTGGAACCGAACCCAATGCAGCCTGGTGCAAAACGTAATCAGCACCTATAACCGCATTATGGCAGTCAGAAAGGTTTCGAATATCACCTTCAATTAAGGTAAAATTTGGATTATCTAAGAGATTTTCAATATTATGTCTATGTCCTGTAGAAAAATTGTCCAGACATATAACCTGATATTGTTTAGAAATGAAGTATTCACATAAATTGGAACCAATAAAACCTGCGCCGCCGGTAATAACTATTTTAGCAATCATTATAAAATTTGTAGAGTAAAACTGAGCGCAAAGATACTATTTATAATTTTATTAACATTCATTTTGTGGGTTTTATAACCCTTTTTTTTATTTTTTTTATTTTCAATTCAAATAAAAAGACAAACATAAATGTAGGACTTACCTTATTTTTTTCCATTCTTCTTTACCGGCTTAAACCTTTTAAAAAGCACCGAATCCATTACTCTTGAAAAAATATTTTTAGGCCTGTCATCCTCATGATAACCATTCGAGTAACTTCCATAACCATAGCCGTAACCATAGCCGTAACCATATTTAGCTTTGCTTTCAAAACCATTTAGAATTATACTCACATTGTTTAGTTCGCCTCGTTTATTCCGGTTATTCAAAAGCGTAATCATGTCTTTTTTAGTAAAATTCTGGCGAACCACATAAAGCGTGACATCCGAAAAATGTGCAAGTTCCAATGCATCCGATACTAATCCGACAGGCGGCGTATCCAAAATTATATAATCATATTTTTCCCTGAGCGCTACCAGCATTTCTTTCATCGCATCACTCATAATCAGTTCAGCCGGATTAGGAGGAACCGGGCCTGAGGTTATTACGTCAAGATAAGGAACATGGGTTTTTTGGATTATTTCATCAAGGCTGTTTTGCCCGATAAGATAATTAACTGCCCCGGTTTCATTCATAATTTTGAAATCGCCGAAAATTTTTGGTTTACGCAAATCCAGACCAAGTATAATGGTTCTTTTCTCACTCATTGCAAAAACGGTCGCAATATTAATCGAACAGAATGTTTTTCCTTCACCGCTTATGGATGACGTTATCATTAGTGTTTTTGCGCCTTCTAGATTTTGTCTCTTATATAAAAACTGAAGTGACGAACGAATCGCCCTGAATGATTCTGATAATGCCGATTTTGGTTTTTCAAAAACAGAAAGATTGTTTTCATTTTGCTTTTTACCAATTACTCCGATCAGAGGAATTGAAGTAAGCTTACTGATATCATCAGTATTTTGGATAGAATTGTTTACGAAAAAAATCCCGAAAACAAATAAAAGCGGAATCAGGAAACCTAAAAACAAGGCCAGGACATAATTTACGCCGGTTTTTGGCCCAACCAGACCGCCACCTACATCTTTTGCAGGATCAATGAAATGTATGTCTGATACGTTTGCAGCCTTAACTATATCGGCTTCACTGCGTTTTTCGAGAAAACTGTTGTAAATATTATTTCCTAAATCATATTTCAGTTGAATTTTTGCCAAATCCTGCTGGTCTTCAGGCAATTGCTTAATAGAACCTTCTGCCTGGCCGATATTTTTTTTGACTACGTTGAATTCAATATCCAAAGCTGATTTTGCCGATGCAATGTTTTCTATAAGAACACTTTTAACCGCGGTCATTTGCTTATCAAAATCCCGAAATAATTTTTCACTCTTGACGGCATATTTCATTTCAGACCTTTCTGTTGAAAGCGTGATCAGCTTTGCTACATTCATCACAATATTAGGGTCTTCGATTCCTGCAACAGACGGAGCCGGAAGCTTTGAAAAATCGCTTGTGTTCTTTAGATAATTCAGCAGTTTATTGTAATAATTTATTTTTTGGTTTATCTCATCTTTCTTGACTTCATACACCAATAACTGATCAGTAATTTTACCTCCACCATCTTCAATCTGGACGATATTTTTATTTTTCGTAAAGGATTTGAGTTCATCACCGGTCAATTTCAGCTGCTCTTCCATTGCGCGCATGGTGCTGTCGATAAACGAAATAGTATTCGTGGCAAACTGATTTTTTGCAGCAAGCTGATTGTCTTTTAAAACCTGAACAGTCGTATTGAGGTATTTAACCAGCCTGGCTTTATTTGTGCCTTGCAATGAAAGACGCAATATCGAGGTGCTTTTGGTATCAACATCAATATTTATGTTTTGATACTTTGAAACCACTTCATCAAAAGAGTTGAAACTCACAAAATATTCCTTATTGGTATAAAATCCGGGATTGTCTCCTATTTGAAGTTTCCATTTAAGAAATGGCAACGTTACTTCCTCGCCTACACGGTATTTCTTTACAAATTCGCCGATAGCCACAGCAGTACTGCTTTGACTGTGATCAGAATAATGGATCAGGCTAACATTATCGTTCTCAAAATTTATGCTGATTTCATATTCCGTTTGGCTTGTAAACCTGATTTTAATCAGCATTTTATCAAGTTGGCCCCAGGATTTATCAATATCTACATAAAATGGTACTGCGCCATAAGCATCTATCAGATTGTATTTTCCCTGCTTGAGATAATCAATGTAAAACTGAAGCTTGCTTACAACCAATTCATTGTGAGAACGCGATTTTAAAGTGGTTGCAATGGTTTGAACCTGGTCGGAAGCCCCGCCCCAGTTAAACACAAGGCTTGTATTTGAAGTAAAAAACGGGTTGCTTTCTTCTTTTACGGCAATGGTATTGTTCATCCCGTATATTTTTTCCTTGCGGATATTGACCTGATAGGCAATTGTAAATGCGATTGCCCAACTCAACAGGAACCATTTCCAATAACTTCCGGTTTTGATTAAAAATCCTTTAAAATCAAAGCTGTTCTGACTTTCGAAAAAAGAAAAATCTTTTGTATCAAGCATTATTTATACTATTAATTTTTGAGCAATAAAAAAGTTGTGGTCGCCAATGTCAGTATTGAAATTACTGTAGAAAGCGATTCTATTCCGGTTTTTCCGGTTCCCCACGACTTTTGCTTTAAAGGTTTTACGTAAATATAATCATTTGGCTGAAGATAATAATACGGCGACCGCATCGCATTTACATCGGTCAAATCAATTGTTTGCATTTCTGTTCCATGCGGAAACTGCCTAATGACCATCACGCTTTTTTTGTCGCCTGTAATCAAAATATCACCCGTATTGGCCAAAGCTTCCATTATATTTACTTTGTCCTGAAACATCGTTTTTGTTCCGGGCAGCGCAACTTCGCCGTTAACGGTAAACCGTATTCCTGACAATTTCAAATTAACGTATATATTCGCGTCGGCAGTAAAATAATTATCCAGCAATTCTTTTTCTATTTTTCTCCGTGCTTCATCAACTGTATATCCTAACACGTTGATTTCGCCCAGGATTGGCATCCTGATATTACCGTGATCATCAATCAAAAATCCTTCAAAATACAATCCTTGTTCTGTTGGCTGTACTTTTTCACTATTCATTGTCTGATTAAAAATCGCCGTGAACTTTGGGTCAATCGATTTTATTGAGATACTCAATATATCATTTGTTTGCAATCTGTAAGGCTTTGAAACAACCGGATTTATTGGCGAATTGACCTCATAGCCTTCCTTTTTCTGAAGATAAGTCATATCTTTTGTAGGAATGCAGGATGTAAAAAAAAGGGCAGAGAAAAATAAAAAGAATATGTTATTTAATTTCATTTCAGAGTTATTAGCTAACAAATATAGTTTTTCCAGTATAATTTTTATAATCATTTAATTGTTCTTGAACGAATTCTCAAACGGGACACGTTGCAAGATGCTTCGCCCGAGCGTTACCTCGTCAGTAAATTCAAGCTCATCTCCTACAGAAATTCCGCGTGCAATTGCCGACGTAACAATTTCTAAATCCTTGATTTGCTTATATATAAAAAAATTCGTTGTATCGCCTTCCATTGTTGAACTTAGTGCAAAAATCAATTCGCGCACATTTCCGTTCCTTACCTTTTCGACAAGCGAAGCTATTTTTAGCTGGCTTGGCCCGATTCCGTCAATCGGAGAAATCTTTCCGCCCAAAACATGGTAAATTCCACGAAACTGCCCTGTGTTTTCAATTGCCATTACATCGCGTATGTCCTCAACAACACAAATCAATTGATGATCGCGGTTTTTATTCGCACAAATTTCACAGACAGCAATGTCGGAAATATTATGGCAACTTTCACAAAATTTTATTTCTTCACGCATACTTAGCAAAGAACCTGCTAAAAAACCGGTTTGCTCTTTGGGCTGCTTCAGAAGGTGTAAAACCAAACGAAGCGCCGTACGCCTTCCGATTCCGGGAAGCTGAGCCATTTCATTTACGGCTTTTTCCAATAATTTCGATGAAAATTCCATAACTGCAAATGTAGTTAATTTGACCAAACGAATTGCTAAAAACACATCTTGCACGTTCACTAAAAAATTGTATTTTGGCTTTCGAATAAATCGCCTGCCATGACCTCAACCACTATCCTGACACTGATTATCATTTATTTCGGATTGCTTTTCGTGATATCGTATGCCGTAAGCAAAAAAGACCAGGGAAACGATGCTTTTTTTAAAGCAAACAAAAACTCAAAATGGTATCTGGTCGCATTCGGGATGATTGGAACGGCGCTTTCTGGCGTAACTTTTATTTCTGTTCCCGGACAGGTTGGATCGCCTGAAATCCAGTTTAAATATTTTCAGTTCGTTCTTGGAAACGCGATTGGTTTTATTTTGATTGCCAAAGTTTTGCTACCGCTTTATTACCGGATGAACCTGACATCGATTTACAGTTATATCGAGCAACGGCTCGGACATGTTTCGTATAAAACCGCGGCAACTATATTTTTAATCAGCCGGACAATTGGGTCGGCAGCACGGCTTTATTTGGTCGTACTTGTTTTGCAGCGTTATGTTTTTGATGATTTTGGCGTTCCGTTTTGGGCAACGGTTTTGATCTCGCTCGGATTGATTTTTGCCTATACGTATCGCGGCGGGCTCAAAACCATTATTATCACTGATACTTTACAGACATTATTTTTGGTTTCATCCGTAATTTTTACGATTTTCTTCATTTGCCAAAGCCTTGATTATTCCATTCCCGAAGCGTTTGAAGCTGTTAAGGAAAGTAATTATTCTAAAATTTTCTTTTACGAAGACTGGCTTAAAAGCAATTTCGTGCTCAAGCAAATTGTTGGCGGAATCTTTGTAACTCTGGCTATGGTTGGGCTCGACCAGGATTTGATGCAAAAAAACCTAAGCTGCAAAAATATCGGCGAAGCGCAAAAAAACATGTACACTTTTACCGGGATTTTTGTAATCATAAACCTGTTTTTCCTGAGCGTTGGCGCTTTGCTTTATTTATATGCAGAAAGAAACGGCGTAAGCGTTCCGACAGATCTTGTAACCGGAAAGCCACGAACCGATTTGCTTTTTCCTGAAATTGCATTCAATCACCTTTCGCTAATTCCGGCGATTGTGTTTTTACTGGGATTGACGGCCGCTACATTTGCAACGACCGATTCGGCCCTGACTGCTTTAACGACTTC
>CAZSDN010000103.1:0-9183 GCA_964605595.1 uncultured Flavobacterium sp.
GTCTTTGCTTACTTTAAATTGTTGCCCTGCTATCTCTACGATTGCGTACATAACAATAATGTTTATTTTTGTTTATAAAATGGATGCAAATATACAACTATAAATGAATCTGGCAATTAGTTTCAAAAAAACTTTTTTTGACAATGATTCTGTTTCAACAATCCATTCCGGCAGATTTAAAATTCAGTTGCTGAAACACTTCGGTAATCCGTTAAAAAAAAGTATTTTTGGCGTAACAAATATTCTGTATCACATACAAATACACAAAAATCAACAAAATTTATTAACCTTATGAAAAAATCATTAATGGCTTTAAGTGCTGCACTTATGCTTGGCGGTGTTGCTTCAGCTCAAAAAGTGGCGTTTGAAGAATACGATTTAGACAACGGAATGCACGTTATTTTACATAACGATCCTTCTGCCCCAACTGTTATTACTTCGGTAATGTACCATGTAGGAGCAAAAGACGAAAATCCTGAAAGAACCGGTTTCGCACATTTTTTCGAACACCTGTTATTTGAAGGGACTGAAAACATCAAACGTGGGGAATGGTTTAAAATCGTTACTTCTAACGGAGGCGTAAACAATGCCAATACAACCGAAGACCGTACGTATTACTTCGAAATTTTTCCTTCAAACAGCCTTGAATTAGGATTATGGATGGAATCTGAAAGACTGCCTCACCCGGTAATCAACCAAATTGGAGTGGATACTCAAAATGAAGTGGTTAAAGAGGAAAAAAGAAAAAGCTATGATAACCGTCCGTATGGCCAGTTGATTTCCCAGGTTAAGAAAAATATGTTTAAAAACCATCCGTACCGCTGGACGACAATTGGTTCGATGGAACATTTAGACGCTGCAACCTTAGAGGAATTCCAGGCTTTCAACAAAAAATTCTACGTTCCAAACAACGCTGTTTTAGTTGTAGCCGGCGATTTTGACAAAGCCCAGGCAAAACAATGGATTCAGAAATATTTCGGATCAATCCCTAAAGGAGCTCCAATCAAAAGAGAAACTTTTACCGAAGCTCCAATAACAGAAACCATCAAAGCTACTTTTGAAGATCCGAACATCCAGATCCCGATGATTGTCGCTTCATACAGAACGCCGTCAATGAAAACACGCGATTCTAAAGTTTTAGACCTGATTTCTACAATTCTTACAGATGGAAAAAGTTCAAGGCTTTATAAAAAGATTGTAGATGACAAAAAAATGGCATTGCAAATCGGAGCCTTTAACTACTCCCAGGAAGATTACGGAACGTACATTGTTTACGGATTACCGCAAGCACCAAATACTTCAGAGGATTTATTGAGAGAAGTTGATGCCGAGATCGTAAAATTGCAAACCGAACTGATTTCTGAAAAAGACCTTCAAAAACTGCAAAACAAATATGAAAACCAAATGGTCAACAGCAATGCGAGCATTGAAGGAGTTGCAGAAAACTTAGCTACCTATTATATGTTATACAAAGATGTGAACCTAATCAACACCGAAATGGACATTTACCGTTCTATCACGCGTGAAGAAATAAGGGATATCGCTAAAAAATATCTGAATCCAAACCAAAGACTGGTTTTAGATTATGTTCCATCTAAAGACAAAGCTCAAAACTAAGATCGTATCATGAAAAAATCAATATTCCTAATAACAGGCTTGTTCTTAACTTTAATTATGCAAGCACAAATTATACCTCAGCCAAAACAAGGGCCGGCTCCAACCATTAAAATTGGAAAACCACAAACCTTTACCCTGAAGAACGGATTAAAAGTAATGGTCGTCGAAAACCATAAACTCCCGCGTGTTTCTTATAACCTTACCATAGATACGCCTCCTTATGCTGAAGGAGATAAAAAAGGAGTTGCCGATCTTACAAGCATGATGATCGGAAGCGGAACAACAAAAATATCTAAGGACGCTTTTAACGAAGAAGTAGATTTCCTTGGTGCTAACATTAGCTTTGGAGCCAATGGTGCTTTTGCAAGTTCTCTTTCAAGATACGGAGGGCGTGTTCTTGAACTAATGGCCGACGGCGCTTTAAACCCGGTATTTACCCAAGAGGAATTTGACAAACAGCGCGACAAAATCATTGAAGGCCTTAAAGCCGAAGAAAAAAGCGTTCCGGCTGTTGCTGAAAGAGTAACCGGAGTTTTGACTTTTGGAAAAAACCATCCGAGTGGCGAATATTTAAATGAAGCATCTCTAAACAATGTAACACTTGCTGATGTAAAAAACAATTATAATACTTATTTCGTTCCAGGTAATGCCTATTTGGTAATCGTTGGAGATGTAAAGTTTAAAGAAACCAAAAAAATGGTTGAAAAACTTTTCAGTTCCTGGAAAGCCGCTACTGCTCCGGCTGTAAGCTATACTGACCCGAAAGATGTTCAATATACACAAATCAATTTTGTGGATATGCCAAATGCAGTACAGTCTGAAATTGCTGTCGTAAATGTGAGCAACCTTAAAATGACCGATTCTGATTATTTTGCAACAATCGTGGCAAACCAGATTTATGGTGGCGACTTTAACAGCTACATTAACATGAACCTTAGAGAGACGCATGGCTGGACTTATGGTGCAAATTCGAACATTTCTGGAAACAAATACGTTTCAAGCTTTTTTTCAGGAACTCAGGTTCGTAATTCTGTAACCGACAGTACGGTTGTGGAAATCATGAAAGAGCTGAAAAGAATCCGTACCGAAAACGTAACCGACGAAATGCTGAATAACGTAAAAGCGGGTTATATAGGCCGTTTTGTAATGCAGATCGAAAAACCGCAAACTGTTGCAGCCTATGCGTTGCGCACGCAAACACAAGGCCTTCCTGCTGATTTCTATGAAAACTATATCAAAAACATCAATGCCGTTACTGCCGAAGATGTAAAAAGAGTTGCTAATAAATATTTCCTTGCCGACAATTCAAGGATCATAATCGTAGGAAAAGGGTCGGAAGTATTGCCATCACTTGAAAAATTGAATATCCCGATCTTCTATTTCGATAAATTCGGGAATCCGGTTGACAAGCCTGCCGCTAAGAAAGAAGTTCCGGCCGGAGTTACCGCTAAAACCGTCCTGACAAATTATATCAATGCTATTGGCGGTGAAAAAGCAGCTTCAGCCGTAAAAACGATTTCTTTCAAAGGCTCAGGAACCGTTCAGGGAATGACCGCAGATTACAGCAAAAAAGCCACTACAGCCAATAAACTTGCTGAAGGTTTGTCAATCATGGGGCAATCTCTCCGAAAAGTATTTGACGGAAAAGCAGGTTTTCAACAACAAGGGCCACAAAAAATGCCAATGGAAGCTGACGAAATCGCTTCAATGAAATATTATGCAAATCCGTTCCCGGAATTGGCACTTATGAAAAATGACAAGCTTAACGTTTCAGGAATCGAGATTATTAACGGTGCCGAAGCTTACATCATCAAAGATGGCGAAACCACATTGGCTTATGATGTTAAAACCGGTTTGAAATTACAGGAAAGCGAAGAAGTAGAAGTTGCTCCGGGACAGAAAATGACTTTGGCAACTCCATTTAGCGATTACCGCGATGTGAAAGGCGTAAAAGTTCCTTTTAAAACCGCAGTTAACATCGGAATTGAAATTGAGTTGACTATTTCAGAAGTTAAAATCAATGAAGGTGTTACCGACGCTGATTTCCAGTAGTTAGAAAAATAAGAAAGTAAAGAATAAAATCTCTGCTTAAAAATAAAGGCTGTCTCCGGACGGCCTTTTTTATGAAGATAAAGCAACTCTTCAAGTTTCATTTTATTGAACACCGATAACAGATTATCCGCGTCATCTGTGAAATTTGTGTTCAAAAAACTCAATCTCAGCGCAACGATCTCCTCTATTTCTTCGCCGATAAATAAACTCCGGTCAAAATAATAAAAGCCCCGAAAAACTGAACCGGTGTCAGCATTTCATTGTCCAGCAAGCCCCAAAAGAAAGCCACGACCGGAATCAGGTAAGTCACTGAAGTTGCAAAAACCGGCGAGGAAATCTGGATAAGCTTAAAGAAAATAATATTCGCAATCCCGGTTCCCACGATTCCCAAAATCATAATGAAGAATATCGAATATTGTACTTCCTGCAAATGAACGATTTCAAAGAAACCTGAAAAAATCAGTATCAAAATCGCCGGAATAAGCATTACAGTAAAATTTCCTGTTGAAATAGTAAGCGGACTCAAATCAGACAAATATTTTTTAATCAGATTGACATTCATTGCATAACACAACGATGCGATTACAACCAGAACCGCATAATAATAATTCTGTTCCGGATGATTTGCCGCGCCATTCAAAATCAACAGCAAGCTTCCGATTAAACCTATTATTACCCCGAAAACCTGGCTTCTTTTAAACGTTAACCCAAATAATAAAACTCCCAAAACCAAAGTGTTCAAAGGCGTCAGGGAATTAAGTATTGAGCTGACCGTACTCGAAATATGCATTTGCGCTATCGAAAACAAAAACGCCGGTATAAAAGTCCCGAACAAAGCCGTCAATGCTATGAATTTCCATTGAGTTCCCGGAATTTTAGGCAATGTCCTGAAACCTATCGCAAGCAGAAAAAGCGCTGCAAAAACAATACGCACCGAACCCAACTGAAACGGATTCAATCCAACCAAGCCTTTTTTAATAAGGATAAACGAACTTCCCCAGATTATGGCAAGGACTGCCAAAAAAATCCATTTTGTATTTTTTGAATTCATCGCTCTATTTTTGCCGTGTAAAATTCCAGATTTTAAATGACATTCTGGCGGCTTTTTTATTATTTTTGTAAGCCTTATGAATTCCGAAATAATTTAAAAAATAGAACCATGAATTTTACAAAATCACTTTTGACCTTTGCTTTGGCCGGATTTATTTTCGTAAGCTGTAAAAACACCAATCCCGAAACAGCTCCTGAAACTTCTTCAGAAACTGAAGCCGCCGGAAAAATAGTAGCTGTTGGAAAAACAGAAACCACAAGTTTCCAGATTGAAGGAATGAGTTGTGCCGTAATGTGTGCTTCAAAAATCGAAAAAGAACTTTCGGCAATGGAAGGTGTTCAAAAAGCGACTGTCGATTTCGAAAAGAAAACCGCTACCGTTGAATACAACAGCGCCGTTCAAACTCCTGAAAAATTAGTCGAAAAAGTTGAATCGGTTGCAGGCGGAAAAATCTATACGGTTTCTAACGTAAAGTCGTCGGGCGACCAGGCAATGAATTTCCAGGAAAAAGAAAAGAAATCGAAAAAGAACAAAAAAGCCAAAAAAGACGAAGCGTCCACAACAACAACTCCGGCTACAGAAACTAACGAAAAGCCAAAAGAAACAAAAGCAGGATGCTGCTCAGGAAAAAAGCAATGTTCAAAACCGGCGTCAATCTAGAAAAAAGACGGCTGCGCTACAAGACCGCTTCGCTGCAAGACACTTGGTGATAAAAATAAAAAACGGAACTCATTTATTTAGGTTCCGTTTTTTATTTTATGCATTACCATCTGCTTTTTATCTTTGCTCTTGTAGCGCAGCGGTCTTTCATCTTTCAACGAGTGCAACGAGTGGTCTTTTTCTATTTCTTCCACTTCAAAGTTTCCATAATCATTTTCATATCGTCCTTAACATAACTTGCCGCTGGATAAATCGAATCATAATTAGGTTTCGCATAAAAATAAACAGAACAGTCTATAAAGTGGCGCGTGCTGTCGGTCACATAAAACTGGCCGTTTGTCGCCGCGTTTCCATCAACGCTGTAAAACATTCCGTAAACTTTATCCTTTGGGTTCATAAATGGCTGTTCCACTATATTGTCAGCCTTAATCACATGCTTATAAGTTAATGTTTGCACGTCGCGAAGAAAGTCGTCAATATTTCCCTGAACCGGATAATAGGTCACATAAATCGTAGCTTTCATTTTTGGATATTCAATGGTCAGGTCGCAATTGTTTTTCTTTTTTACAATCGCATCCGAGTTAACATCAAATGTAAACGGGCAATCGGTATTAAATTCAAAATACCTTGCCATCGGATAATCAAGCCTCAGCTGCGCATCCCTTTTTGGCAAAATCTCATCCTTGCATCCAAAAACCAAAATCAGGGAAATTCCTAAAACCGCAATCGTAATACTTCTTTTCAGCATTTTTTTATTTTTTATGTAGCATATTCCTGCTGTCCGCGGTGCACGGCACCTTGCTTCCATCAGGGCTGGGAATTATTCCAGCGTGACCTTAATTTGTTTTATTCGCTTTTTATCGAGTGTTTCAATAGTAAACAGGCATAAACCAAATGAAATCTTTTGTCCTTTTTTTGGAAAATTCCCCAAAATCTCAAGGATCAAACCTGCAAGCGTTTCTGCTTCTCCTTTGCTTTTCTCAAAAAACGCTTCATCAACATCTACAATCCTGTAAAAATCCTTTAATGCGATTTTGCCTTCAAAGAGAAAATTCCGGTCATCGATTTTCGAGAAATTAATATTCTCATCGTCAAATTCATCACTGATATCGCCAACTATTTCCTCAATAATATCTTCCAATGAGACCAATCCGGATGTACCGCCATATTCATCAACAACGACTGCCAAATGGTTTTTCATGCGCTGGAAATCCTTCAGTAAATTGTCAAGCTTTTTGTTTTCTGGGACAAAAAACGGTTCGCGCAGCAAAGCCGTCCATTCAAATGTTTCTTCATTTATATGCGGAAGAACGTCTTTCACAAACAAAACGCCTTCTATTTGGTCAATATTGTTGCGGTATACCGGAATCCGCGAAAAACCGGTCTCAACGATCTTTGGCAAAATCTCCGAAAATGACTCATTGATCTCCAAAGCAAAAATATCAATCCGCGGACTCATAACCTGCTTTGTATCGGTATTCCCGAAAGAAACGATTCCTTCAAGGATTTTCTGTTCGTCTTTAGACGTGTCTTCCGTCGATGTCAGTTCGAGCGCCTGCGACAATTGATCTACTGAAAAATTTGATTTCTGCTTTCCGAGTTTTTCCTGCAAATATAGGGTTAGCGAGCGCATCGGCAAACTTATCGGCGTGAGCAATTTATCTAAAACCGAAATCTGGCGCGTGATCATAAGTGCAAATTTCACATTATTCCGATTGGCATAAACTTTAGGAAGCACTTCGCCAAAAAGCAGGATAACAAAGGTTACAAATGCAATCTCGACAATCAGTTTTAACGCTTCCGAGGTGATCGGGCTGAAAATAGTTCTTCCTATAAAAGAAAAAAGGATTATTATCGCCACGTTAATAAAATTGTTAGCCACCAACAATGTTGCGAGTAATTTCTTCGGCCGTTGCAAAAGCTTCGAAATAGTGGCTGCCTTATCCGGATTTCTTGAAGCTGCCTCATCGATGTCTTTTGGCGTTAGCGAAAAAAACGCCACTTCGGCTCCCGAAATTACAGCGGTAAAAAAGAGCAATATAAAAGTTGCGGCAAAACCAAGAACCAGATTTGTATCTGTTATTTCAAAAAAAGCAAAACTGGGCGGCTCGGGGTCCAAATTTCAATATATTAATTAAACAATCAGAACGGAAGATCGTTCTCGGGAAGTGAACCATGTTGTGAATCAGGAACGGAAACAGAATGGTGTTTTGCGGCTTCAGTTTCTTTTTTGGTAGTCAGGAACGTGAATTCGGTTACCTGGATTTCTGTAGTATATTTTGTAGAACCGTCCTCGGCTTGCCATTGGCGCGATTTTATTCGGCCTTCAACATAAATTTTATCGCCTTTGGTAAGGTACTTTTCGCAGATTTCGGCGGCTTTGTTCCTTACGACAAGATTATGCCATTCGGTCGACGTAATTTTTTCATTCGTTGTTTTGTTGACATAAACTTCATTGGTCGCAAGCGGAAATCTTCCGATGCAGTTTCCTCCGTCAAAATAATGCATTTTCACATCGTCACCCAGGTGGCCAATTAACATAACTTTATTTAAGGTTCCGTTGTTCATACTGCTTTCGATTTAAGGTACAATCAAATATACTACTTTTTGATTCAGTTAAAAAATTCCTTTTCGATAAAATTATAAACCACAATCGGGAACGGAAATGATTTTACGGTTTCATAGTCAATTCCGTCCGGGAGCAATTGGTTTAACCGGACTTTCCAGAAACGAATGTATAGATTTTGGTGCGAAAGTTTATGCAGGATTATTTTCGGATGAAACTCTGAAATAGAACCAATTTGATATTCACTGAATTGATCAGCAATTTTTGATATAATACTTTCGAAATCTTCTTCCACAACCGTTTCAATCAGCGGAAATTCGTACAAATTATGCCAGATTCCTTTATCGGAACGCTTTTGGATTTTGGTATTTCCTGCCAAATCCTGCAATACTATATAATTAAAGTAACGGTTTGTGATTTTTGTCTTTTTGGTTTTTACCGGAAGCCGGTTAACCTTGTTCTTTTGCAAAGCGGCGCAACTGTTGTTCATGAAGCAAATCGTACAATCTGGATTTTTCGGGACGCATTGCAGCGCGCCGAATTCCATTATTGCCTGATTGAAAATTGCGGGTTTATCTTTTGGCATGATTTCAAAAGCAATATTTTGGAACTCCTTTTTGGCTGAAGCCGATGAAATATCGGTTTCAATATCAAAATATCTTGACAAAACCCGAAAAACATTTCCGTCAACTACCGGAACGGCTTCATTATAAGAAAATGATGCTATTGCCGCAGCGGTATAGTCGCCAACGCCCTTGAGTTGTAAGAGCGATTTGTAGTTTTCGGGAAAAATCCCGTTCAATTCTTCTGCAACATACTTTGCAGTTTTATGCAGATTTCTTGCACGCGAATAATAGCCCAGGCCTTGCCAAAGTTTTAAAACCTGTTCTTCGGAGGCGTTTGCAAGGTCAAAAACCGTCGGAAAAGCTCCTGTAAAAGCAAAAAAATAAGGCATTCCCTGAGCGACACGCGTTTGCTGGAGCATAATTTCAGACAGCCAAATGTGGTAAGGATTGGTTGTATTCCGCCAAGGTAAATCGCGTTTATACCGTAAATACCATTGAATTAAAGAGTTAGAAAATTCGGGGTTTATCATAACGTCAGCAAAAGTAAAAGTTTATGTGATTAAATTTTAATTAATTAGGTTGATTAATTGTTTTTTAAATTCATATATTTGCAACCTCAAAATTATTACACATTAAATTCGAAAGAAAATGACGAAAGCAGATATCGTAGC
>CAZSDN010000103.1:9193-9522 GCA_964605595.1 uncultured Flavobacterium sp.
ATTAGGACTTGAAAAGGGAGATGTTCAGGCAACAGTTGAATCATTCATGGATGAAGTAAAAACTTCATTGGAAACCGGAGACAACGTTTACTTGAGAGGTTTTGGAAGTTTCATCATTAAAACGAGAGCTGAAAAAACAGGAAGAAATATTTCTAAAAATACCACTATTAAAATTCCGGCTCACAATATTCCTGCATTTAAACCTGCAAAAGTTTTTGTAGAAGGAGTTAAAACGAATAACGAAGCAAAATAAACCATTTATTAATCACAAAATCACCAGCTATGCCAAGTGGTAAAAAAAGAAAAAGACATAAGGTAGCGACGCACAA
>CAZSDN010000104.1:0-9507 GCA_964605595.1 uncultured Flavobacterium sp.
TCAAAAGTTAAATTTAATACTTTTAAACTGTCTGAAAAATGGGGAAGTTTACCCCTTAACGGCATTAGTTCTTTGAGTTTCATTTCCCCTAACAATATTTATCGTTCCAGATGAAGTGCCTGTATTACCAGTACCATTATTGTTCCATTCAAAATTAGACCAGATGGCTATGGCATCAGTATGGTTAAATGTGATTTCATTTATTTTCTATCAAACCGGTCAAGATTCATCACTTTGTTCCATACACTTACAAAATCTTTAACGAATTTATCCTGAGCATCGGCACTTGCATAAACCTCAGCAATTGCCCTTAACTCAGCGTTGGATCCAAAAACCAGATCGGCTCGTGTACCGATCCATTTTGGCTGTCCTGTAACACGGTCATTACCCGCATAAAGTTCTTTGTCGTTAGAAACCGCCTGCCACGAAGTTTTCATATCCAAAAGGTTAATAAAGAAATCATTGGTCAGCAAGCCCGGGCGGTAGGTAAATACACCATGTTTTGAACCATCTGTATTGATGTCAAACATACGCAAACCTCCCAAAAGCACTGTCAATTCAGGAGCTGTAAGCGTCAGCAGTTGCGCTTTATCAATTAGTAAAGCTTCGGTTGAAACGGGCAGATTTGTTTTACGGTAATTCCGGAAACCGTCTGCTTTTGGCTCTAAATAACCAAATGACTCCACATCAGTCTGTTCTGCGGAAGCATCCATACGGCCGGGTTTAAACGGAACAGAAATAGTGTTTCCTGCATCTTTTGCAGCTTTTTCAACAGCCGCACAACCTGCCAATACGATAAGGTCAGCCATTGAAACCTTTTTTTCACCCGTCTGATTAAACTGCGTACGAATACTTTCCAGTTTATCCAATACCTTCTGTAGCTGGCCAGGATTGTTTACAAGCCAGTCTTTTTGTGGAGCAAGCCTGATACGCGCTCCATTAGCGCCTCCCCGTTTATCTGATCCTCTGAAAGTTGATGCCGAAGCCCAGGCCGTAGCGACTAATTGTGAAACAGTCAATCCTGATTCCATTACTCTGGATTTCAATTCGGCTACATCATACTCCGTAATCAATTCATGGTTAACTTCAGGTATTGGATCCTGCCACAGGAGATTTTCCTGAGGAACTTCCGAACCCAAATAACGTGAACGTGGGCCCATGTCACGGTGTGTTAATTTAAACCATGCCCTTGCGAAAGCATCGGCAAAATCTTCAGGATTTTCTAAAA
The DNA here is from genome assembly GCA_964605595.1 of uncultured Flavobacterium sp. Classification (GTDB taxonomy): domain Bacteria; phylum Bacteroidota; class Bacteroidia; order Flavobacteriales; family Flavobacteriaceae; genus Flavobacterium. The sequence continues at coordinate 1,229 of CAZSDN010000104.1, forward strand.
AACGCCTCGAAATTTTTTCATATTCAGGATCAAACCTTAAAGAAAGATCTGTTGTGAGCATTGTTGGCAAATGCTTTTTAGAGTTATCAAATGCATCTGGGATAAATGCTTCGGCATTAATAGCTACCCATTGATGCGCTCCTGCAGGGCTTTTAGAAAGTTCCCATTCAAAGCTAAATAGGTTTTCAAAGAAATTGTTGCTCCATTGTGTTGGTGTTTTTGTCCAAGTAACCTCAAGCCCGCTTGTGATGGCATCCGGCCCTTTTCCTGAACCAAAACTGTTATTCCATCCAAAACCCTGCATTTCAATACCTGCGGCTTCAGGTTCCTTACTCACATGGTCGGAAGAAGCGGCTCCATGAGTCTTTCCAAAAGTATGCCCTCCGGCAATTAAAGCGACAGTTTCTTCATCATTCATCGCCATTCGGCCAAAAGTATCACGTATGTCTCTTGCGGCGGCAATCGGATCCGGATTACCATCAGGCCCTTCAGGGTTTACATATATAAGACCCATTTGTACTGCCGCAAGTGGCTTTTCAAGGTTACGGGAATGTACATCGCCATCGGCATCATCATCAGATACAAGGACTCCATGATCCTTTACTCCTTCTGATCCATGTTGATAACGCTCATCACCGCCAAGCCATGTGGTTTCGGCGCCCCAATATACAGATTCATCCGGTTCCCATACATCGGCCCTACCGCCAGCAAAACCAAATGTTTTAAAACCCATCGATTCCAAAGCAACATTTCCGGTAAGTATCATAAGATCTGCCCATGAGATTTTTCTGCCGTATTTTTGCTTGATTGGCCAAAGTAGCCTGCGCGCCTTATCAAGGCTGACATTATCTGGCCAGCTATTGAGAGGCGCAAAACGTTGTTGCCCGGCGCCTGCTCCGCCACGTCCATCTCCTACACGGTAAGTTCCCGCACTGTGCCAGGCCATCCGTATAAAAAGTCCGCCATAATGGCCGAAATCAGCCGGCCACCAATCTTGTGAGTCGGTCATCAAGGCATGTAAATCCTTTTTTAATGCCTCAAAATCAAGGCTATTGAAAGCTTCAGAATAGTCAAAATCTTTATCCATCGGATCAGATAATGATGAATTTTGGCGTAACATATTTACCCTTAACTGATTTGGCCACCAGTCCCGATTTTTTGTGCCTCCTCCAGCAGCGTTGTGATTAAGCGATCCGTTATGAAACGGGCATTTACTAATATCTTTTGAATCATTCTCCATAATTATGCTTTTTTATTAAATTACATTTGTCATATATAAATTTTCAATGGACTAAATTTACAATTTTAGTTAATCATTTAAAAAAACATTAATTCTAAATCCATATATTTTAATAGCCATTCTCTATCAAAGTTGTAAAAACATAGAAATCCCTGTTTTTTTCCAGGCATTTACAATTCAAAATAGAAAAAAAATCAGGCCACATCATTTTTCACTGACATTTATTATTTTTGAATGGTATTGATTTACAAATCACTTCTTTATGAAACAAAAAAGCTTCATCCGGAAAATGAAAACAAGAAGTTTGTTTCAAATCCTGTTAGCAATTACAGTGTTCTGCTTGAAAGGTTATTCGCAAAACCGGGAAATAGATTCGCTTCGGGAAGTCCTGGAGAACCCAAAATCTGAGGAACAGAAAATCATCGCCCTTAGCTATCTTGCGTTCTATTATATAAATATCGATAAAGATTCTGCCTACATCATAACAAACAAAGCCATAAAAGCAGCCATTGCGACCAACAACCAAGAAGGTCTTGCAAGCGCTTATAATACTTTGGGTTGGTATTATTATCAAAATGGCGAATCGTTAAAATCCATTCCGCTTATTAAAAAATCCATTTCTATTTATATCAAGATAAATGAGGTAAACGAATTGTCGAAAAGTTATTGCAATCTGTCTTCTATCTATATCCGGCTCAATAAATTCGGCGAAGCTTTTGAATGCCTCACCAAAGCGTTGAAGATTGTTGAAAAAACAAAAGACAGGAAAACCACTTCACATGTCTATAAAAATTTAGGGATTGTTTACCGTTTAATGAAAGAATCGGATAAAGCAGAAGAATATTTTCTCAAAGCGCTTGATTTTAGTACTGATGAGAAGGAAAAGAACGATATAAAGATGAGCCTCGCCAATTTATACCTCATATCTGGGAGGCATGGGCAGGCAATGAAGAATTATAACGAAATCCTGGAATATAGCCTAACTAACCAAAATTACAACCTGACTGCGCTTACCTATGAAAATATAGCGAACCTGTATTTATCTAAAAAAGCCTATCCTGTCGCAGAAAAGTTTTTCGACAAAGCGCTCCGGTATTACAGGAAATTGGGCAACGAAGCCGATGTAGTGTACATGCAAATGCAGCTTGCCGAAATATACCACATAAATGGCGATACGAAAAAAGCAATCCGCTCATTTGAAGAAGCCCATGAGTTGTCCGAAAAGTTAAAACTCATCCATTATCAGAGCAATATACTAAAACAGCTCGCCGGGATTTATGAGCAAACCGGCGACTATGCTGCCGCACTCGAAAAATACAAAAAATCCGTCGAACTGGAATACAGCCAGAGACTTGACGAACAACAGGCAAAACTCGATGAACTTCAAACCCGGTTCGAAACCGAAAAAAAAGAAAAAGAAATCAAGATTCTCAACAAAGACAAAGTGCTCCAGGAACAAAAAATGAAACTGCAACGAACATTGTTAACCATTTCCGGGTTGGTTATCCTTATCATTTTATTATTTATTGCGTTCATAACCAATCGCAATAAACTGAAACAGCGAAACAAGGAACTCGAACTTCGCAATCGCATTGCGTCCGACCTGCACGACGATGTCGGAAGTTCCCTTAGCAGTATCAGGCTATTGAGCGAAATGGTCCGGGAAAATAAAAGCTCATCACCTGAAATGCTTGAAAAAATCAGCGGAAATATCAAGGAAACTATCGAATCCATGAGCGATATTGTTTGGATGATAAAGCCCGATACTAAAAATTTTACCGTTTCAGGCCTTGAAAACCGTATGGCAAAATTCCTTTCCGATATTTGTGCTTCTTCCCACAAAGAGTATTCTTTCCAAGCTAAAAACACCGAGAACATAGAGCTTGGCATGCTTCACAAAAGAAACATTTACCTCATATTCAAGGAGGCTGTAAACAATGCCATTAAGATTCAGGAACCAGCAGTGTCGAAGTTTCGCTTATCTGCGAAAACAAGTTCATGGTTTTAAAAGTAACCGATCACGGCTCGGGTTTTGAACGAACAGAAACCGAATCCGGCAACGGGCTCGAAAACATGGAACAGCGTGCTAAAGACATCAACGCAAAGCTAATCCTGCATTCCGAAAAACAAAAAGGCACCACAGTCGAATTACAGCTTAAATTATAATCACCCGATTTAGCGATGCATGCGCTAACAATATATAGTAACATTGCAATAAAAAAATGGAAAAACTCAAAGTCATGCTTTTTGAAGACAACAAACACCTGCGGGAAAGCCTGGAGCTTGTCATTAATAGCGACAACGAACTTGAGTGTATTGCCGCCTATCCAAATGGTTCCGATGCGATTTCCAAAATAAAAAAACACGATCCCGACTTGATCCTGATGGATATCGAAATGCCCCGCGTTGACGGGATCGATGCTACAAAACAAATCAAGAAACATTGCCCGGAAATTCAAATCCTCATCCAAACCGTTTTCTCTGATGACGATTATATCTTTAAGGCTATCTGCGCGGGCGCGTCTGGGTATATCCTCAAAACCACTACGCCTTCGGGATATATTGAGGCGCTGAAAGACATTGCCAATGGCGGATCGCCTATGACACCCGTAATCGCACGCCGTATTGTTGACCTGTTCCGCAATGCCGTTCCTGAAAAAACTCCCAATAATTCGCCTTTGCTTAGCTTTCGCGAGAAAGAAGTTCTTCACCTGCTCGTTGACGGAAAAAGCTATAAAATGATTGCCGCTGAGCTCTCACTTTCCTTAGATACTGTAAAATCACACATCAAGAACATCTATGCTAAGCTTCAGGTGAATTCTAATACCGAAGCCGTTGCTAAAGCACTTCGGGAAAACCTTTAATATTTTTTGGGCGTGCCGGCGCAAAGACCATTCGGAATCTGAAAAACGCCCCCGTACGCCGTCTGGCTGTCCGCGCTGCACGGCAGCCTGCTTCCATCCCTCACGCAACATTATGGTACTATCCTATTCCGATTGTTCGAATAACCAATCGTTCCTCATGCAACTTTTGACTCGCGTCCCTCACCCTATCTCGTGATGCATCCTTTTAACAAAATAGTAAAATTTGTAGCAAATAACATTTTGATTGTTAACAAATTAATCCACAACTAAAATCAGTTATGATGAAAAAATTATTCTACCAGATTTTGTTTGCCCTCACTGTATGTGGCATTCAGGAAAGCCAGGCGCAGATTGGAGTGGGTACCGAAATGCCACAGGCAGCGCTTGACATTATGTCGGCCAATAAAGGATTCCTTGTTCCGAGAATCGCCTTGACCAGTACAATAGTAGCGGCACCGGTTACCAATCCGCAAGGCGGTTCGCTTGTAAACGGAACATTGGTATACAATACGGCAACCGCCGGAGCGTTGCCCAATGATGTTGCCCCAGGCTTCTATTATTGGAAAGACACAGCCTGGGTACCTGTAGGCTTTACCCTTCCCTACAATGGTACCACAGCAATAGAAGGTTCAGGCGGGATATTTATAACCAATACAGAGACCGGAGGTTATGGCCTGTTCGGAAAAGCAACCGGCGAAAACTATGGAATAGGTGTTCTGGGAAGATCCGAAAGTCCTAACGGTACAGGAGTAAGAGGATTATCTACTGCTACAACAGGTATGACTTACGGGGTATCAGGTTCTGCTTCCAGCCCCGATGGCGTAGGCGGAATATTTAGCAATATCCTTAGTGGCCTGGCTTTAAAGACCAATTCAGGAGGTGTTCAGTTTGGCGCTTTGGCCGGATCAAATACAAGAATGGTCATAACTGATGCTTTAGGCAATCTCTCCACACAGTCAATTCCGTCAGGAGGTATCACATATTCTGCGGGCTCAGGTATAAATATTACAGACGGTACCATATCAGCAGTTGATGCCAGTAGTACCAACGAGCTTCAAAGCCTGGTATTGAATGGAAACCAACTAAGCATAACCGGCATACAGGCCAACCCGATAACCCTGCCAAGCGGCGAGTTAACTTTACCCTATAGCGGAAGTGGGTTTAATAACAATGGCAACGCGCTTTTTAAAATAATACATACAGGAAGCGTAGCCGCTATTGAAGGTGTAAATAATGACGGACAGGCTATTACAGCAACTACACAAAACGGCACGGCACTTCGTGCGGTAGCTACTCATGGAGGCGGTGGCCTTTGGTCCCAAACAAATACGGGTGATGCCGGATTTTTCTTCAGTACTGCCGGTAATGGTATAGTAGCGCTAAGCGCCACTACCGGAACAGCCGGTTCATTCAGTGCTCCATCAGGAACTGCATTATTCGCCGAAGGTGCTGTTAAACTAAAAACTACAGGTGCAGCCGCGGGCAAATATCTGATGGCCACCGATACGAACGGTACTGCAGAATGGGTAAATGCGCCGGGCGGCGGAGGCGGCGATGGCAACTGGACACTTGACGGCAACAATATTTCCAATGATAATTCTGGTGCCGTATTGATAGGAACAACTACTACAACAACCTCCGGTATAATGGAAGTAACCAAAAACAGTCCCAATGGCCGTGTGGCTTCTTTCTACAATAGCGGCGCGGCTTATATGAGCGTGCTGAACGCCACCGAAAATGGTATGAGTGGTAATCCGGCAGGTTGTGATGTATGCGTAGGCTCAAAAGCCATCAATGCGGTTTCTACATACGGAGATGCTCTTTTTGCACGTTCTACAACTGGTCGGGGCATATACCTTAAAGGCGGAAACTCAGCTTCTTATCCTGCGATGCTTATTGAAACTAATAGTGGAGCTACCACTGCGCTGGAAATGACAGCTGCAATAAAAATAACAGACGGTACACAAGGTGCAGGCAAGGTATTAACATCGGATGCCAACGGTAAAGCAAGTTGGCAAACACTCTCCGGCGGTGGCGGTGGCGGAACACTCGATGCTTCCTATGATTTTGGCGGGTTAGGCGCAGGACGCACAATTACGGCCGATGCAGGCGCGGTAAAGATTACCGGAACCGACGGTTTGCTAATTACAGGAAGCCATTTAAGCGGCACCAACCTTGAAGCAACCGGTTCAGGCACGAAAATGTTCTTCTATCCAAAAAAATCCGCATTTCGTACCGGTGCGGTATCATTTACACAATGGGACGACAATAACATCGGTGAATACTCTGTAGCTGCAGGTTATGACGTTACTGCATACGGCATTCATTCCGTAGCTATGGGCAATACGTCTACCGCAGCCGGACACAGTTCTGTAGCCATAGGAAATCATGCATCGGCTGACGGAGCAAGCGCTCTTGCTTTGGGCTATAGCACCAATGCACTGGGTAATATTTCTACTTCAATGGGTTATACAACTTCAGCACACTCTTTTGCAGAAACAGTCATCGGGGCTTTTAATACGAATTATACTCCGGCAAGCACATCCAACTGGAATGTATCAGACCGTCTTTTTGTCATCGGTAACGGAACCGATCATTTCAGCCGCGGCGATGCTCTTATGGTACATAAAAACGGAAACCTAACGATTAGCGGAAATGCTTTTAAACCGGGTGGCGGAAGCTGGTCAGCGACATCGGATGCAAGACTGAAAACCAGTGTAAAAAACTTTAGCGACGGTTTAAATGAAGTACTCGAAATACATCCTGTGAAATACCATTATAATGAAAAATCAGGAAACGACACTTCCAAAGAACATATTGGCGTAATCGCTCAGGAATTGCAGAAAGTTGCTCCTTATATGGTAAGCGCTTTTCAAAAAGATGGTACCGAATACCTTCAGGTTGACAACAGCGCAATGACTTATATGCTCATCAATGCAATAAAAGAGCAGCAAAAAACCATCGAGCAGCAATATAAATCCATTGAAGAACTGCAAAAAGCCAATAGCACGCTCAAAGTTTCAATTGACCAACAGGTTCAGGTTACTTCGCAACTTCAGCGGGATATGAAAAAACTGAAACATTTCCTCATGCCTTCCAAAACAACGGCCAACAACGGCAACTAAAATTAACCGTCATGAAAAATTATATAATAATCCTGATTTTTCTGCTGCTGCCGCCCTCATACCTAATCGGGCAAAATAAATTCTATATTGGGCAACCCATTTATATTGCAGGCGGTGCCGATTTGTTCATCGAAAATCATGAAATAAAGTTTGGTGCCAATATTATTACCAGCACCGCGCCAAAAGGTTTTTTGATTTTAGGCGAAAATACCATGCTCACGGAAACATCTGATGCCGCTAAAATTGTTGGCTACATTCGAAACAATTTTCCGTTGAATTTAAACTCCTATCCGGTTGGAACGCTTCTGAAGCTTAAAACTTTTGAACTCGAAACAAATTCAAATACCGAACCTGTTGAAATTGCTTATATATCTACAGCACCCGAGAACCCAAACAGCCTGGCCGGTATTGAAGAAATAGCCGATAACGGATATTGGGACATAAACTCCCAAGCTCATGGAAAAGTGACACTTTATTTTACTGAAGAAGATCTGGAGCTTCTTGAAAATAATGATATTGCGGCATTTTCGATTGCAGGATTCAACGGAACCGACTGGGAACTGATACCGTCAACGGTGAATATGGAAAGTGGTTACATCCAAAGCAGCGATTTCATTAATCTTTCGGGTTACAGTTCCTATACTTTCGCAATTTCTGCAGAACTCGGAACCAATATCCCCAAAAAAATCATCAACATAATTACATACCAGCAAAACGGTACTATTTTCATTACATCGGACAACGTACAAATCCAGGAGGTGGTTTTGTTTGACATGCGCGGGAGAAATGTTTTCCGAAAATCGAATATCCATTCCAGCCACGTTTCTCTTAACGGATTACCGTTATCCAGAGGAATCCACATTATAAATATCCTTACGGATAAAGGTGTCGTGAGCAAAAAAATTGCTTACTGATAATCCAGAAAAAAGCACCGTATTGCTACGGTGCTTTTTGCATTATATCATTTTAGAATGGCTAAAAAGCTTCCGGAATGCTTTTGTGGGCGATACTGGGTTCGAACCAGTGACCCCTACCTTGTCGAGGTAGTGC
>CAZSDN010000105.1:0-1907 GCA_964605595.1 uncultured Flavobacterium sp.
GTTACCCGTCGACAGATTAGCAATCTGCTCCGTTACCACTCCGGCACCTCTCCTGTTTTTCAAAGACGCTTTAAGAATTTTAAAGCGGTTGCAAATGTAAGTGTTGATTCTATATTTCACAAGTAAAAAGATGGTTTTTTTTGAACTTTTTTCATTCGGATATGTAAACGGTTTAACAATCAAACGCATAGAAAGAAATTCACCGGAAATGCATTCTATTCATTTTTATTTATAATTTGAATTCTATTATGTCTTCCAAAAATATAAAATTCACAAAAAAGTGATTTATATTTTACTAAAAATGATTAAATTCGCAACCTAAACTAGCAAACACTATTGATCATGAATAAAAAAGTTGTAATCGTTTCTGCTGCCCGTACACCAATTGGAAGTTTCATGGGAGCTTTATCTACTGTGAGTGCTTCACATTTGGGCGCGGCTGCCATTAAAGGCGCTTTGGAAAAAATCAACCTTGACCCGCAACTTATTGATGAAGTTATAATGGGAAATGTTGTTCAGGCCGGTGTCGGACAAGCTCCGGCGCGCCAGGCGGCTTTGTATGCAGGATTGCCAAATACAGTAATAGCGACTACGGTAAATAAAGTTTGTGCTTCGGGAATGAAAGCCGTTATGCAGGGCGCCCAGGCAATTATGTCGGGTGATGCTGAAATTGTTATCGCCGGCGGAATGGAAAATATGAGTATGATTCCGCATTACATACACATGAGAAACGGTAATAAGTTTGGCCCGGCAACAATGATTGACGGAATGCAAAAAGACGGCCTTACAGATGCATATGACAATAACGCAATGGGAGTTTGTGCCGACATGTGCGCTACTGAATATAATATTTCAAGAGAAGAACAGGATAAATTCGCAGTTCAATCTTATGAACGTTCGGCAAAAGCATGGGAATCAGGAAAATTTGACAATGAAGTTGTTCCGGTTGCCGTGCCGCAAAGACGTGGTGAACCAATTATGGTGGCAAAAGATGAAGAATATACCAATGTGAAATTGGATAAGATTCCAGCTTTGAATCCCGCATTTACAAAAGAAGGAACCGTTACCGCAGCAAACGCTTCAACAATTAACGATGGTGCTGGAGCTGTAATTTTGATGAGCGAAGACAAAGCAAAAGAAATGGGATTAAAACCTTTGGCTTACATTAAAGGTTATGCTGATGCGGCACAAGAGCCGAAATGGTTCACAACCGCGCCTGCTAAAGCATTGCCAAAAGCACTTGATAAAGCTGGGATTTCGGTTTCGGATGTTGACTTTTTCGAGTTTAACGAAGCTTTCTCGGTAGTTGGATTGGCCAACACCAAAATCCTCGGATTAAACAACGATAAAGTAAATGTTAATGGCGGCGCAGTTTCATTAGGCCATCCGCTTGGATGTTCAGGCGTACGCATTATCATTACTCTGATAAATGTCTTGGAACAAAATAATGCTAAAATTGGTGCGGCAGCAATTTGCAACGGCGGCGGCGGCGCTTCGGCAATAGTCATCGAAAGAATTTAAATTTTTATTTGAAATACCGAATTTTAAATTATGGGTTGTAACTTTAACCCATAATTTAAAATTTAAAATATTCCCTGATGCACGGAATCTGCAATCTTTCAATTATTCCTTTACGTATAGAACCCAGCGATAAAAGCGAAATCGTATCACAGCTTTTATTTGGCGAACACTTTGAAGTTTTGGAACAGTTGCGTCAGTGGACTAAAATCCGGTTGCATTTTGATAATTATGAAGGCTGGATCGATACGAAACAGTTTCAGCAAATCCCGGCGAATGCTTTTGAGCGATTGTCAAATGATGCCATAATCCTGAATGCTGACCTTATCGAATATGTTTCTGCACCAAATAATCTTTTGATGCCTATCCCGCTTGGTTCTTCTTTGTCT
>CAZSDN010000105.1:1917-9456 GCA_964605595.1 uncultured Flavobacterium sp.
CTGAAATCAATGTTCAGGATTTTGAATTTGAAGGAATGAAAACCTGTGGAACAAAACCTAAAAACAGTTTGATTGAAACTGCGTTTATGTATTTGAATGCGCCTTATTTATGGGGTGGAAAAACTCCTTTCGGGATAGATTGTTCGGGCTTCACTCAAATGGTGTATAAATTAAACGGATATAAGCTTTTCAGGGATGCCTCACAACAAGCCGGACAAGGAGACGCGCTAAGCTTTATAGAAGAAAGCGAACCCGGAGATCTGGCGTTTTTTGATAACGAAGAAGGAAACATCATACATGTTGGAATTATCATGAAAGACAACTATATCATCCACGGAAGTGGAAAAGTCAGGATTGACCGTTTAGACCACCTTGGAATTTATAATCCTGAAACTAACAGGCACACACATAAATTAAGGGTTATAAAAAAGATTATATAACTTTTGCGAAAAAACTGCTTAGTTCACTCTATTTTATAATCTTAGAAAAATCGGGTTTGAAATAGTTCGGGCCTTTCATAACTTTGCCGTCTTCACGATAAATTGGTTTGCCATTTTCACCGAGCTTGCTCATATTACTACGCTGTATTTCATCAAAAACGTCTTCAATAATATCCTGAAGGCCGTGTTCTATAATTGTTCCGCACAAAATATACAACATATCGCCAAGCGCATCAGCAATCTCAACAATGTCATCGTTGTTTGCGGCTTCGAGATATTCTTCGTTTTCTTCCTTCATAAGGTTAAAACGAAGCAGGTTTTTGTTTTGTCCCAAACTTGCTTTCAGAGTTTGGCTGTAGCCTATTTCAAAAGCCGTATGAAACTCTTTTACGGCACTTAGCTTTTTTTGCATGATTAACGAGTTAAATGATGGCGCAAAATACTGACTTTTATAAACAAAAGCCTATTTTTGCCAAAAAAATAAAATAATATGTTTAGCCCGGGACAATTACTATTTGCCGCCTTTTTTGTAGTTATCTTCATTGCCGCAATGATCTATTCTTACCGAAAAGACATAATGCTCCATCGGAAATTCTATGCCGGTAATTACAAAGTCTTGATCGGATTCCTGCTTTTTATCGGGTTTTTATTTGTGGTGAAAATTTACCTGAAACATTAAGTTTCTCCTTTTTATAAAAAAAACAAAAAATCCCCATTACTGGGGATTTTTTTTTAATAACTTTTTACCAAATTTGAAATCTAAACTCTAACTCTTTTACTTATGAAAAAAATCAGTCTTTTTTTATTGTTAGCCGTCGTTTCAATTTCTTGTAAAAACGATAAAGGCGATGTCGAAGTTCCGGTTAGCCCGGTTCTAAATCCAAAAGCCAATTTACCTATTGGCTTTTATGCCACACACGGGCTTTATGACGGTGTTGGTTACATTAATTTAAGCGGTAAAATAGAATATAACATTCTTATGCCGTTATTAAAATCAGGGGATTACAGCTTTGTAAGTTTTTACAAGCTTTCTGGAAATGTCTTATTTATGCAGATGCAGAATGACAAATTCGATCCATCCGAAAAGAATGCGATTTATACGCTAACTGAAGATATTCTTCCTCTTGACATGGATTTAAAAGAAGAAATTTCAGTATATCTTTATTTTGAAAATGGTAAAATTCTGAATAAAAAAGAAGCCGAAGCAATATACCTAGTGGGTTGTTCATCAATGACAGAACCTAAAAAATGCGGTACGGGCATATTAAGTTTTAGTGAAAATGGTTAATTCCGGAAGATTATTTTACAGCCTACTCGCAGGATTTATTTTTGCGGGTAGTGCTTTTGCGCAAAACAGTGAATTGGCTACAATTAAAAACGCTATCGACAGCGGACAGTTCAAAATGGCATTGCAAAAGCTTGGTAAAATAAATCTTTCGAAATTAAAACTTTCAGAACAAGCCGATTTTCATTACTACAATGCAGTGGCAAATGGAAAGGAAAACAAAGCCGACATCGCTTATAGAAATTATTTCAAGTCCCGGGAATTATACCGAAAAGCCGGCAACGAAGACAAAGCTCAGGAAAGGAACCTTGATATGGCGCGGGTTATCAATTCACAGGAAAACAATGTCAACAATCCGTGGCCTTATATAAACGAATACCTCGAATACGCAAAAAAGGACAAGGATCCATTTAAACTCGCAAAAGTTTACAAGCAAATCGCATCGATGAAAGTCGATGAAAATCCAAAAGAAAGCCTGTCAGATTATAAAAAAGCCCTGAAATACAATTTAATCGCCAAAGATTCTTTGCTGTTTTCGAATATTTACAGCAACCTTGGGGTTTTGCACAATGAACGGCTCAACAATCCTGATTCGGGATTATACTACCTCGGGCGCGCATTAAAATATGATATTGCTTTGGATCAGGGAAACGGGATTTGCTATAATTATATCAACCACGCATCTTCCTATTCACATTTAGGAAACCATAAAAAAGCAGTTGAATTCCTCCAAAAAGCACTTACAGCGCCGATAAGGGAACATAAAAAAAATACGATCGGCTATATTTATAGTTTTTTATCTGATAATTATTCGCAGTTGAATGACCATGAAAACGCCTTTAAATACCTAAATCTATACAATATATATAAAGACAGCATCAGTCAGGAAAAACAAAACATAGCTATTTCGGAGGTCCAGACGAAATATAAAACTGAAAAAAAAGAATTTGAAAACAAAGTCCTCAAATCAGAAAACAAACTTCTGGATAACAAAAGAAAAAACAACGAAATAGTCATGATAGCATTTATCGCATTATTTTTAGCCAGCATTACCATTGCCTGGCTTTTATTGAAAAACTCACGCAAGAAACAGCAAATTGCCGTTCAGCAAAACTTGTTGGGCGAACAAAAATTCCTCGATCTGCTCAATCAACAGGAAATGCAGATTATTGATTCAATGCTTGCCGGACAGGAAAAGGAACGCCAGCAGATTGCCAATGAACTTCATGATGATCTCGGAAGCATGCTGACAACCATTAAGCTTAATTTCCAAAACATCAAATTAAAAAAGGTCAGCAATCCCGAAACCGAAAAGAAAATCTACGACCAAACCGATGAACTTATTGAAGAAGCTTATCAGAAAGTACGCGGGATTGCCCATATCCAAAATTCAGGTGTAATTGCCAATGAAGGTCTTGTACCGGCAATCCAGAAAATGGCGGGAAAAATCTCAGGAATTAAAGGCCTCCAGATTGAAATGTTCTGCGACGGGATGGAAGAACGCCTGGACAGCAAAATCGAGATTGATATTTTCAGAATGGTCCGCGAGCTAACGACAAATATCCTAAAACATGCCGATGCCACAAACATTAATATTTATCTGACGCGCCACGATACCCGTTCAATCAATATAATGATCGAAGACAACGGAAAAGGATTTGATTCTAAAAACAATAAAAAAGACGGCATGGGCTTAAAGAACATCGAACGAAAAACCGAGCAGTTAGGCGGTACGTTTACCATAGATTCAATACCAAATACAGGAACAACCATTATAATTGACTTACCTTTATGATCAGGATTGTAATTGCCGAAGACCACCAGGCTTTGATTGATGGCATGAAAGTTTTCATTGAAAATGAAAGCGACATGGAAATTGTAGGGGAAGCTGTCGATGGAGAAACGCTTCTTGAAATTGTACGCTGGAAAAAACCGGACATTGTCCTTACCGACATCCGAATGCCTAAAATGGACGGAATATCGGCTACACGCACTATAAAATCGATCTTTCCGGAAATTAAAGTAATCGCGTTCAGCATGTTTGAACAGCAGGATGCCATTGAAGACATGAAAAATGCAGGCGCTTCTGATTATATTGTAAAAAATGCACCAATGCAGAAAGTCGTTGAAGCAATCCGGAATGTATATGAAAATGACGGCAGTTTTGAAAATCCGATTAAACTGAAATCCCAAAACGGCTTTTCCCTGAGTTCCCGTGAAAAAGAAATCCTCAAATTGATAGGGCAAGGAATGTCATCCCAGGAAATCGCCGACCATTTATTCATTGGGAAAACAACCGTAGATTCCCATAGAAAAAATCTGATTAAAAAATTGAACATTGAAGGCAAAAATGACCTGATCAGGATCGCAATGGAAAGGAATTATAATATCTGAATTTTAAAATCCCTACTTATAGGGATATTTTTGCTGTTTTGATTCCACAACTTTGTATAACAAACCAAAAAATAAAAGGTATGCATTACAAAGTCCCCACTCCATTTTCATTCAGAAACTATTTTGCTTTGGCCTATGAAGCGTGTTTTCAAGCAATAGAACAACACAAACAGCATAACTCCCAAAAGGAACTCGCGGCGAAAAATATCTGTCAGGGATTTGAAAACTGCCTTCGCGGCATCCAGGGTTTAGACCAAACACTAACCTATCTCAAAGACGATATAATCGTTTTGTTCGGACGCGATATTCCGGGAAAGCTACAGCTAAACACTCTTGGATTACAGCATGTCGAAGAAAAGAATTCTTCTTTATATTCGAGTTATCTTAGAAGCATCAATAGTATTTCAAAGCGATACGAATCGCTTCAAACGCACTTCAGATTCATTATTTTACAGCATGGAAAAGAGGATTCCTGGAAAAAACATTCAAAAAGCAACATCCAAACAGAAATCATCCGGTTGAAAAATGACTTCATAACGCTTGCAGAAACCGAATTGCAACTTTTGGAATGCATCACAGATAAATATCCGGATAACAAAATCAAATCGAAGCAAAATATGAAAGAAAGGCTTCAGAAGCTGATTAGTCAAAAATCAATCGAAACTGCTTTAATACTGAGCGCTTAACTTGTTTTTTAAAATAAAGAAATCCCCGCCAAAAGCAGGGATTTTCCATATAATATATTTTTTAGGATTTTAATTTTCCAGCGGTAAGAAACCAAAATTCTTAGAATAGTAAAGCATTTGTTCGGCAAAAGATTTTGGCTGCGTAACTTCAATTGAAATTATTTTTCCATTATCATCCATTTTCGGAACCAAAAGCGGGTTGATAAATCCGCTGTAAGGTGCTGATTTGAATTTCTCGTTACGCGACAAAATCTCTTTGTGCAGTTTTTGGTCGACTTTTACGCCATAACCTTCAACCAGTGCTTTTGCCGCTTTAAAATCACCTTCCGATTTAATGCGTTGTGTTTCCCTGAGCAATTGCCCGAAAAGCTCATGCAGTTTTTCATAATTGGTAATATTGAAATAGGTTTTTCCGTCACGCGTAATTTTCTCGATTACATTGTCTTTTTGTCCTTTTTCAAAAACCCATGCACTAACCCACTGACGGTTCCTCATATGCGCTTCTTCAACATCTTTTCCAAGCTCAAGACGGATAAGCTGTGTCATCATTCCGTTTCGTATGTAACCGTCATAAGCTGCCATACCAACTTTTTTCCAATCATCGACCAATCCCAATTCCTGAAGTTTTGGATTATATAAATAATATAGCCCAACCAAATCGGCACGGCCTTCTTCTAAAGTCGAAGCATAATTTTTCAGAGTTTGTCCAGGTGTACCAATTCCTTTATTGATCTGGCCAGAAGCATGCCCGACAACTTCATGCAAAGCCGTATGAAGCTTATCTCCTATTTCACCATATTTTTCTTCAAGTTCGATTTCTTCGGCGTCATTTGCAAATTCTTTCAAAACACTCGAACCTCCGGCATTATTATAGGCATCTTCTATATTTCCTAACGAAACCGATTTTGAACCGTAAGTAGAACGTATCCAATCGGCATTTGGAAGGTTAACGCCAATTGGCGTGCTTGGTGAAGAATCACCGGCTTCACCGGCAACAGTAACTGTTTTGTATGAAACTCCAACAACGCTTTTCTTTTTGTGTTCTGGCATTAATGGAGAGTTGTCTTCAAACCATTGTGCATTTTCAGAAATTTTTTCCATTTTTGCCGACATATCAAAATCCTTTATCTGGACAATGCCTTCATAAGAACCGCGGTGCCCGAGCGGATCGTTATACACTTCAACAAAACCATTGATATAATCGATGTTTCCTTCTGTAGCCTGAAGCCATGCAATATTATAATCATCCCAGGTTTTGAGCTCGCCGGTTTTGTAAAACTGGATCAGCAATCCAAGCGCATCAGCCTGTTTTTTATTTTCGGCTACGTCTTTCGCTTTTTCAAGCCAGTATACGATTTTATCGATTGCGGGACCGTACATTCCGCCGCTGCGGTATACTTTTTCTTCAATTTGCCCGTTTGCATTTCGAACCAGTTTAGAATTGATTCCGAACGAATAAGGTTTTGCCGGATCAGGGCTTTTCTTATTTTTATAAAAAGCTTCGACTTCTTTTTCAGTAATTCCCTTATCATAAAAATTTACGGCTGAACCCGCGATCAAACCTTTTGATTCATCGAGGTTCACTTTTTTCGCATCAACATCATTGAACAGGATTTCAACAATTTCAGGAGCTAAAGTTGCTTTGGTCTGGTCCAAAAGCTGATTGAAATATTCTTTTGAAAATCCTGGCTTGATTTTATCCATCGAATAATGGTGGTGGATTCCGTTTGAAAACCAGACGCGTTTTAGGTAAATTTCAAAGTTTTTCCAATCTTCCGATTCTTTTTCACCTGCAAAATTCTGGTAAATATGTTCTAAAGCCGCACGGATTTTAAGGTTATGCCTGTAATTCTGATCCCAGTAAATATCACGGCCGGCCGTACCTGCTTGTGTAAGGTAATATACAAGCTCTTTTTCCTTTAGGGTAAGATTATCCCAACCCGGAATTTGATAACGCAGCACCTTGATATCTCCGAACTGCTCGGCTACATACTCAAACTTGTCACCTGATTTTTGGTCTTCGGCTGTTTCAGGCTTTTCTTTGTTACACGAAACAAAAAGTGCTGACGCAAGCAGAAAACCTGCAAAAGTGTTTACTTTCATTCTTATAAAATTTAGTTGATTTTAAAATACAATAAAACAAATGTAACAATTAACCTGTATAAAAACTGCTAATTAGCCAATTTTGGCAGGCAATTCTTATTATTTATGGTTTTGCGTATGGATATAATTTTTAACTTTACGCCTAGATAAATGTTCTAACCCCATGAGAATAATCAAATACATCTTCCTACTTATTTTACTTGCCCTGATTGCTATTTCTGTTTATGTAGCTACGCAAAAAGGCGATTTTAACGTAACACGGTCAACACTAATAAACGTTCCTAAATCGGTGATTTTTAATTATGTGAATGATTATAAAAACTGGGAAGACTGGGATTCATGGAAAGAAGACGAACCCGGAATGAAATATACCTATCCGGTAAATACCGTTGGGAAAAATGCTTCGTATTCATGGTCAGGAAAAAACGGAAGCGGTAAAACCACGACAGTTTTCATAAAAGAAAATGACAGCATCGCACAAAAAGTTATTTATGGCGATAACGAATCCGAGGCGTACATCACTTTTAAGGATACGCTGGGAAAAACCAAAATCACGTGGAGTTCAAAAGGTAATGTCGGGTTTATGGCCAAAGTTTACGCAACGTTTACGGGAGGCGTCAATCAAATGCTT
>CAZSDN010000106.1:0-269 GCA_964605595.1 uncultured Flavobacterium sp.
GACAAGCATCGGGATTGGCGAAGAATCCATTTTGCATGAAGCGAATTATATTTTCCGGGATTTTACCTGGATTGACACAAGTTTAATAGAATCATTAATCAACAAATCAATTAACGACGAATAACAAACTGCCAAGAACAACAATAGATACGGTTTGATTCAATCATCATCCGTTTGACATTTGACATTCGACAAAAACAAGAAAAATGAACCAGGATTATATCAAACCAGACAATCTGTCCATAATAGAATAAGGATTTGATGCAGAA
>CAZSDN010000106.1:279-9426 GCA_964605595.1 uncultured Flavobacterium sp.
TTACAGCGGGGAAACATTCCAGGGAAGTTATATCGCCGGAATTTATTATCCCGACAAAACTAAAGTCGGCTGGTGGAAAAACGGTTATCCCGAATATTTCGCAAAAGTGCTCAACGCGCCAAACTGGATCGGAATCGACATCGAAATCAACGGTGAAACTTTTGATCTGAACGCTTGTGCGGAAGTAAAAAACTTCCGCCGCGAGCTGAATATGAAAGAAGGCTGGTACAACCGTTCATTCGAGGCGACTTTACAAAACGGAACTGAGATTTCTGTAAATGTAAACCGTTTTCTTTCTTTGGATTTAGATGAAGTTGGCGTAATCAACTACGAAATCACTCCTTTAAATAAAGATGCAAAAATCGTTTACAAACCGTATATCGATGCCGGCGTTCACAATGAAGACGCGAACTGGGAAGAAAAATTCTGGGAACCGCTTGAGGTAAAACATTCCGGAAATGAAGCTTTTGTAACGGCGCGTACGTTCAAAACGCATTTCAATGTAACCACTTTCATGCAGAACTCCATTCTGGAAAATGGCGAAAATCTAAATCTCAATCCTGAAAATATTGATTCTGATAATGAAAAAATCCAATTTTCTTACACTGTAAATGTTGTCAAAAACAGTGTGTCATCTATCCATAAAATTGGAGGTTACACAGTTTCATTAAATCACGAAAACACGCTTTCAGCAGCGCAAAATGTAATAAAATCGGCTTTATCAAAAGGTTACGAGCAATTGTTCGAAGACCAGAAAAATGCCTGGGCAAAAATCTGGGAAATGTCCGACATTACTATCGATGGCGATGTAAAAGCACAACAAGGAATCCGTTTCAATATTTTCCAACTGAACCAGACTTATCTTGGAAAAGATTCAAGACTTAATATCGGCCCGAAAGGTTTCACCGGAGAAAAATATGGTGGTTCTACATATTGGGACACTGAAGCCTATTGTATTCCGTTTTATATGGCGACAAAAGATCAGCAGGTTGCGAGAAATCTTCTGACGTATCGCTACAATCAATTGGATAAAGCTATTGAAAATGCAGGAAAACTCGGATTCAAAAATGGCGCAGCACTTTATCCAATGGTTACCATGAATGGTGAAGAATGCCATAACGAATGGGAAATTACCTTTGAGGAAATCCATAGAAATGGCGCTATCGCGTTTGCGATTTTCAATTATCACAGATACACGGGCGATTATTCCTATATTCCCGAAAAAGGCTTGGAAGTATTGATCGGAATTGCACGTTTCTGGCATCAAAGAGCAAACTTTTCGGCTTATAAAAACCAGTACATGATTCTTGGCGTAACCGGCCCGAATGAATACGAAAACAACGTCAACAACAATTTCTACACGAATTATATCGCAAAATGGTGTATCGATTATACCGCTGAACAAATCGAAAAAGTGAAGGCAGCATTCGCTTCCGATTATTCACGGATCATGACAAAAGTGAAACTCGACGACGCTGAAATCGCCAACTGGAAAAAAGTTGCCGGCAATATGTACCTTCCGTTTTCAGAAGAACATAAAATATATTTGCAACAAGACGGTTTCTTAGACAAGGAATTGGTAAAAGTTGCCGATCTGGACAAAAGTCAGCGTCCGATAAACCAAAAATGGTCGTGGGACAGGATCCTGCGTTCGCCATACATAAAGCAAGCCGACGTTTTGCAAGGGTTTTATTTCTTTGAAGATCATTTTTCTACAGAAGAATTAGAACGCCATTTTGATTTTTACGAACCATTTACCGTTCATGAAAGTTCACTTTCACCTTGCGTACATTCAATTCAGGCAGCAGTTTTAGGCAAAATGGAAATGGCTTATACGTTCTATTTGCGCACGTCCCGACTCGATCTTGACGATTACAACAAAGAAGTCGAAGAAGGCTGCCACATCACATCCATGGCAGGAACATGGATGAGTATCGTGGAAGGTTTTGGTGGAATGCGCGTCAAAAATGACCAGTTGCATTTCGCCCCAAGAATTCCGAAAGAATGGAAAGCCTATTCATTTAAAATCAATTTCCGAAACCAGATATTGAAAGTTTCCATTGCAGAGAATGAAACAAAATTCGCTCTCGAAGGCGGTAGTGAAATTACCGTTTTTGTAAACGGAAAAGAGATTTTAGTGAAACCGGATAATCTGGTTACAGTTTAAATAGTAATCAAGCCTGGCAGCAACCTGTCAGGTTTTTATTTTGATGATATGAAAAAAATCGTTTTTTTACTTATGGTTATATCGCTGAAATTATCAGCGCAGATTCAAAGAACCGAACCGCCATTCTGGTACGCCGGAATGCAAAATCCCGAACTGCAGATTTTGTTCTACGGTAAAAACATCGCTGCAAACGAAGTAACCGTTTCTAACAATATCATCATCAATAATGTTACGAAAACAGAAAACCCGAATTATATTTTTGTAACCATCGATACCAAAAACGTTCCTGCTTCTGAGCTTACGTTTACTTTCAAAAACAAAGGGAAAGTTGCGTTTACACAGAAATATTTGCTTAAACAACGTCGTCAAAATTCCGCTTTACGCAAAAGTTACGATGCTTCAGATGTGATGTATCTAATCATGCCCGATCGTTTTGCAAACGGAAACCCAAACAACGACAGCACTTCTGATACAAATGAAAAAGCCGACCGCAATAATCCCGGAGGAAGGCATGGTGGCGATATCGAAGGAATCATCAAAAACCTTGATTACATAAAAGAACTTGGCGCAACCGCAATCTGGAGCACGCCGCTTTGTGAAGACAATGATCCGCGTGGTTCGTATCACGGTTACGGTCAATCCGATGTATATAAAATCGATCCGCGATACGGAACAAATGAAGATTACGTTCGCCTTTCATCCGAAATGCACAAACGCGGCATGAAACTTATTTTAGATTATGTGACCAATCACTGGGGCGCCGAACATTGGAGCGTGAAAGATTTACCAACTTACAACTGGCTGCACCAGTTTCCGGGTTATAAGCAAACAAATTACCGTATGACGACGCAATTTGATATAAACGCTGCAAAATCTGACGCGCAATTATGTGCCGACGGCTGGTTTGTAAAATCAATGCCCGATCTGAACCAATCAAATCCGCTGATGCTGAATTACCTGATCCAGAACGCCATCTGGTGGATCGAATATGCCGATCTTGACGGTTTCCGTGTTGACACGTATTCGTATAACGACAAAGCCGGAATCGCTAAATGGACAAAAGCCATCACAGATGAATATCCGTACTTTAACATTGCTGGCGAAGTCTGGATGCACGATCAGGCGCAAATGGCCTATTGGCAAAAAGACAGCAAAATTGGCGCAATCGACAATTACAATTCCTATTTGCCGAGCGTAATGGACTTTACTTTGCACGACGCCCTCGGAAACGTTTTTAACGAAGACAAGGCCGAATGGGACAAAGGAATGATTAAGATTTACGAAAACTTCACCAACGATTTCCTGTATCCGAACATCAATAACATCCTCATTTTTGCCGAGAACCACGACACGCAGCGTTTCAACGAAATCTACAAAAACGATTTCAATAAATACAAAATGGCAATGACGCTGATTGCAACCGTTCGCGGAATTCCGCAAATTTATTACGGTTCCGAAATCGGAATGGCAGGAAACAAAGACAAAGGCGATGCCGATATCCGTCGCGATTTTCCCGGAGGCTGGAACGGCGACACAAATAACGCATTCACAAAATCAGGTCGGACTGAAGAGCAAAATAAATTTTTCGATTTTACCGCAAAACTATTCAACTGGAGAAAAACCAATGATGCCGTGCATTTCGGAAAAATGAAACACTACATTCCCGAAAACAACGTGTATGTTTATTTCCGTTACACGGATGCGAAAAGCGTGATGGTCGTGATCAACAATTCTGACAAACCGCAAACTTTCGGTACGGCGCGTTTCCAGGAAAGTATCCACAATTTCACATCTGGAAAAGACATTCTTTCCGGGAAAAACCTTACTTTGAGTTCCGATATTACAATGGAACCAAAATCAGTTATGGTTTTGGAATTACAATAATTAGGAGCTTTTTCCCGTTTTCGCCTTTATCTTTATTCTCCCGAAAAAATCGGGAGAATAAAGGATATCGGCTCAACCGGGGCTAAAACACATCGCATGAAAAACATTTTCTACACATTTTTACTTTTCATAATTACCGGAAATTCCTTCGGGCAAAATGCAAACCGGAAATTCGAAAGTTTCAGGGAAACCGACAACACACTCGAAATCAAAGTTTCCGACGGCAAATACCGCATTTGCGTTTATTCCGACAAAATCATCGAAACATCGTTTATTCCAAACGGGGAAATTTTCAATCCGAAATCACACGCCGTCGATCTTATCGCAAAACCGTCGATTTACAAAATTTCGGAAACTTCAGGCGAAATCATTTTTTCAACAAACGGGATTTCGGCAACGGTTACAAAACAGCCGTTCCAGATTTCGTATTCGTTTAATAATATAATTCTTCTTTCCGAAAAAAACGGCTACATAAAAAAAGACAGTACTGAAATTATCGATTTCAACATCAATCCAACTGAAAATCTTTACGGCGGAGGTTCACGTGTTTTAGGAATGAACCGCCGCGGCAACCGCCTGCAATTGTACAACCGCGCGCATTATGGTTATGAAAATCGTTCGGAACTGATGAATTTTTGCATTCCGGTTGTACTTTCTTCAAAAATTTATGCCGTGCATTTCGACAATGCGCCAATTGGTTATTTGGATCTCGACAGTAAAAAGGACAATACTTTAGCTTACGAAACCATCTCGGGAAGAAAAACCTATCAGGTAATTGCGTCCGATTCGTGGGAAGATCTAATTGACAGTTATACGTATTTAACAGGAAAACAACCCTTGCCACCGCGCTGGACATTTGGTAATTTTTCAAGCCGGTTTGGTTATCATTCGCAAGCAGAAGCCGAAAATACGATTCGAAAATTCCGTGAGGAAAAAATTCCGGTTGACGCGATTATTTTCGATTTATATTGGTTTGGGAAAGAGATAAAAGGAACGATGGGCAACCTTGAAATCGACCGTGATAACTTCATGAATTTCGAGAAAATGGTTGAAGACTTTAACAAATCAGGCGTTAAAACCGTATTGATTACTGAACCTTTTGTTTTAACGACATCTAAAAGATGGAAAGAAGCCGTGAATAAAAAAGTCCTCGGAACCGACAAAGCAGGAAATCCATTTACATTCGATTTCTATTTCGGAAACACCGGAATCATTGATATTTTCAGTCAAAAAGGGAAAGACTGGTTTTGGAATATCTACAAGGATTTAGCAAACAAAGGCGTTGCCGGTTGGTGGGGCGATCTTGGCGAACCAGAAGTCCATCCGTCAAAATTACAGCACGCAACCGGAAGTGCCGATGAAGTTCATAATATTTATGGGCACAATTGGGCAAAACTCGTTTTCGACGGTTATAAAAAAGACTTCTCAAACCAGCGTCCATTTAATTTGATGCGTTCGGGATATTCCGGTTCACAGCGTTTTGGGATGATTCCGTGGTCGGGTGATGTAAACCGCAGTTGGGGCGGACTTCAGGCACAAACCGAAATTTCGCTACAAATGGGAATGCAGGGATTGGGTTATATGCATTCTGACCTAGGCGGTTTTGCCGGAGCAAATCTTGATGACGAACTTTACACACGTTGGCTTCAATATGGTGTTTTTCAACCGGTTTTCCGTCCGCATGCGCAGGAAGAAGTTCCATCGGAGCCGGTTTTCCGAGAAGAAAAAGCAAAACAACTGGCTAAAAAAGCAATTGAACTTCGCTACAGGTTAATGGCGTATAATTACACTTTGGCTTTCGATAACAACCAAAAAGGAACTCCGCTTATGCGTCCGTTGTTATTTGAAGAACCAACCAATGAAAAGGTATTCGGGATTTCAAACGAATATTTATGGGGAAACAGTTTTCTTGTTGCGCCTGTTACTGAAGCCGGCCAAAAGGAAAAAGAGGTTTATTTTCCAGCCGGTTCCGCATGGTTTGATTTTTATTCGGATAAACGATATGATGGAAGCACCACACATAAAATCGGCTTGACCGAAGAACATATTCCGACATTTGTCCGCGCCGGATCATTCATTCCGCTCGTTGATTTGGTTCAGACATCGCAAAATTATTCGACTAAAAACATCGAGCTTCATTATTATCATGACAATAAAGCCTGGTCAAGCAAAGG
This sequence comes from uncultured Flavobacterium sp., assembly GCA_964605595.1. Lineage (GTDB taxonomy): Bacteria > Bacteroidota > Bacteroidia > Flavobacteriales > Flavobacteriaceae > Flavobacterium. The sequence goes on from CAZSDN010000106.1 coordinate 6,505, forward strand.
TCATTTATACAACGACGACGGGCAAACGCCAAATGCTTATGAAAAAGGCAGGTTTGAAATCCTCCATTTCAAAAGCATTTTACAATCTGACTTGCTTACAATCAGCATCGAAAATGAAAAAGGCTCTGAATTATTCGAACAGGAAAGGTTCATTAAACTCATTATCCACACTATTAACGATAAGCCAAAAAGGATAAAAATCAACGGAAAAAAAGCTAAATTCCACTTCAATAAAAAGCTGAACGTTTTGGCCGTTGACGTAAAGTTCGAAATAAGCAAATCAAAAACCATAACAATCGAATTGTAATATGAGAAAATCGTTACTCTTACTCTCGGCCGCTACACTGATTCTTTCAGCATGTTCCTCAACAAAGATGAAAAGCAACGAAACTTCGAAAGCACCTTTCGTTTGGGAAGGAGCAAATTTATATTTTTTAATGACCGACCGTTTTTACAATGGCGATAAATCTAATGATGTCAATTTCGGCCGGACAAAAACCACAGGAAAACTCCGCGGTTTTGAAGGCGGCGATATTCACGGAATGATCCAGAAAATCGATGAAGGTTATTTTGACAAGCTTGGCGTAAATGCAATCTGGTTTACTCCGATAGTCGAGCAAATTCATGATGGCGTTGACGAAGGAACCGGTTTATCGTATGGTTTTCACGGTTATTGGACACGCGACTGGACAAATCTTGACCCGAATTTCGGAACAAAAAAGGATTTAGCCGAACTGGTTGAAAAAGCGCATGCAAAAGGAATCCGAATTGTTTTAGACGGTGTAATCAATCACACCGGGCCAGTGACCGATATCGATACGGTTTGGCCTGAAGATTGGGTTCGCACCGGACCGCAATGTGATTACAAAACTTTCGACGGAACAACCGAATGTACATTGGTAAAAAACCTTCCGGACATTTTAACGGAAAGCACTACTGAAGTTGAACTTCCACCGTTTTTGATTGAAAAATGGAAAAACGAAGGCCGTTATGAAAAAGAAATGGCTTCGCTAAACGCCTTCTTCAAAAGAACCGGCTATAAAAAAACGCCCCGGAATTACATCATCAAATGGCTGACAGATTACATTCTTGAATTTGGCATTGACGGTTACCGGGCCGATACCGTAAAACATACTGATGTAGCAACCTGGATCGATTTCAAGGCGCAATGCGATTATGCTTTTGACACATGGAAAAAGAAAAATCCTAAAAAAGTACTCGATAACAATCCGTTTTATACGATTGCCGAAGTTTACAATTACGGAATTAGTGGCGGACAGATTTTTGATTTCGGTGATGCAAAAGTTAATTATTTCGAGAACGGGTTTAACAACATGATCAATTTCGAGTTCAAATGGGACGCGCAAAAAGATTATGAATTTATCTTTTCGAAATATTCCGGAAAACTCAACAACGAACTCAAAGGTTTCAGCGTAATGAATTATTTATCATCGCATGATGACGGATCTCCTTTTGATGCAAAACGTAAAAAAACCTATGAAACCGCAACAAAACTGTTGCTTTCCCCAGGAATTTCACAAACGTATTATGGCGACGAAAGTGCCCGCCCGCTTATCATTGAAGGAACAGAAGGCGATGCGACATTGCGTTCGTTTATGAATTGGAGCGATATCCAAAATAATCCTGAAACGCAAAAACTTCTTCTACATTGGCAAAAACTCGGACAATTCCGTAAAAACCATCCGGCGGTTGGTGCGGGAATCCACGCTCTTATCGAAGCAAAACCGTATGTTTTCAGCAGAAGTTTTACTTTAAGCAATTATGCAGACAATGTTGTGGTTGGACTTGATTTGCCAACTGGCAAAAAAGAGATTCCGGTTGCAACGGTTTTCAATGACGGAATTGAACTTTATGATGCCTATTCCGGGAAAGCCGCTACGGTTGCAAACGGTAAGGCAATAATCGATTCTGAATTTGATATCGTTTTACTGGAATTGAAAAAATAATCCGGAAATGAAAATAGCAAACGTCTTCCTAACCGAAGGCGTTTTTTTTATTTTACCTTTACAGAAAATTATCTAATGCTAATCATCGGACATCGCGGGACTAAAGGGAATTATCCCGAAAACACATTGCTATCTTTTACCGAAGCATTGGCAACCGGCGCACAAGGAATTGAATTAGATGTACATTTGAGTTCGGATGGCGAAATTATCGTGATACATGATGAAAAAGTAAACCGTGTAAGTAACGGAAACGGCTTTGTGAAAGAGATGCAGTCTTCCGAATTAAGGAAACTCAAGATTTACCAAAACGAAATTATCCCGTTGCTCCATGAAGTTTTTGACGCCTGCCCCGGCTGCCTGATTAATGTTGAACTCAAGGCAAAAGAAACGGCAAAACCTGTTGTTGATCTCATTGAAAAATATGTTTTGGAAAAAAATTGCAGTTACAAACAGTTCCTTGTTTCTTCATTTAACTGGACGGCTTTGCAGGAAGTATACAATCTTAACAATGAAATTCCGCTTGGCATTTTGACAGAAACCGATCTTGATCTTGCCATTGCTTTCGCCGAATTTATAAAAGCAGAAACGATACTTCCTTATTTTCATCTGCTGACCAAAGAAAACACTGAGCTAATGCAGCAACGCGGTTTTCGTGTTTTTACATGGACGGTTAACCAGCCTGAAGACATCAAAAAAATAAAAAGTTTCAACGTAAACGGAATCATTACCGATTTCCCCGAAAGGATATGACGCAGCATTTTGACATTATCATTGTTGGTGGCGGTGCGGCCGGTTTTTTTACGGCAATTAATATTGTTGAGAAAAATCCGAAGCTAAAAGTTGCGATCCTTGAGCGCGGAAAGGAAGTTTTGACCAAAGTCAGGATTTCCGGAGGCGGCCGCTGCAATGTGACCCATGCATGTTTTGAACCAAATGAGCTTGTGAAATTTTATCC
>CAZSDN010000107.1:0-3018 GCA_964605595.1 uncultured Flavobacterium sp.
AGGATTGGCAAAAAACGAGAACCCGATACAAGGTTCGTTTATCATTGAAGAATTGACCGATTTGGTTGAAGAAGCTGTTTTACAGGAATTCGATCGCATAACAGAACGTGGCGGCGTATTGGGTGCGATGGAAACCATGTACCAACGCTCTAAAATTCAGGAAGAATCGTTGTATTATGAAACCTTGAAACACACAGGCGAGTTCCCGATCATTGGTGTAAATACATTCCTGAGCTCTAAAGGTTCGCCAACGGTTATTCCAGCTGAAGTTATCCGTGCAACGGAAGAAGAAAAGCAGTACCAGATCGAAATGCTTGGCAATCTTCATAAAGCTTATGAAGACCAGGTTAAGGAACAGCTTGCAATTATCCAGGATGCGGCAATCAATAACCAGAATATTTTTGACAAACTTATGGATGCTACAAAAGTATGTTCACTTGGGCAAATAACCGCCGCGTTGTTTGAAGTCGGAGGGCAATACCGAAGAAATATGTAATTCTGTTATTTTAAGATTAATCTAAAGGCTTTTTTAAAAGCCTTTTTTATTTTGTAACATTTTTAAAGTGTTAACGTCTTAAAGAAATCATCATAATCAAAAAACAAAATCATGAAAAAATCAATCGTTGCAGCTATGGCTTTCATAGCTTTAATTACAGTATCATGCTCATCAGAAGATGAAAACGGGAACAGCCCGACAAATCCAAATCAGCAAAAATATTCAACCTCTAAAATTGTTTCAGGAACAGACCTGACGTTACGTAAAATTGATTTCCTAGATGGAAATCTGGGTTATATCGCCGGAGGAAGTGCCGGAGTTGGAGCAGAAGGAATTATTTTAAAAACTACTGACGGCGGTTTAACATGGAACAAAATCCACCAGAAAGCCGACTGTTATTTTACAGGAGTACAGGTTATTTCTCCAATAAAAGTGTTTGCTACAACTAATACAGGTCTCATTTTGTCATCGGTTGATGCTGGCGCTACATGGACAGAAAACCGTCAGCATTCAACTATTTTCTATATGTCTGATATACAATTTCGGGATGAAAATCTTGGTGTTGTTATCGGCCACAGCCCAACAACTGCCTACTTAATAATCACCCGCAACGGAGGCGAAACCTGGACACGTACTGATGGATTTGAAATGGATGTATTCAACGGGATTGATCTGAACCGGGTAAGTTTTTCAGGAAACAATATTTATATTTCAGGAGGAACTTCTGAAACAGGAGTATTATTGCAGAGTAATGATGCAGGCATGAGCTGGACTCGAAGTGATGTTTCTTCAGAAGTAATGCTAACAGCGATTTGCGCAAATAATAACGGGACATTCGCCACCGGTCATAACGGTATTACGGATGCAGCACTTGAAAAAGGAAAGTTGTTCAAGACCACAGATGATGGCAAGACATGGAATGTTATCGAAACAGGTTTTACTAATAAGCTTAACGGACTGGATAGCCGCGCCAACAATATCTGTATTATCGGAAGCAACAAAGGTGACGAGTTAATGAAGCCGGAATTTGCATTATTGTCATTTGATGGAGGTGCGTCATGGGAGCGAATGAAGCACCAGACAAAGTTTGCAGGTTGGGAAGATATTGCATTTACCACAGATAAAAAGGCATTTCTTATTGGCTATAACGGATTAATTGTAAAACTTACTATAAAATAAATACTATTTTTTTAATTAATATTAAGCCTTTTCATGATTCATGAAAAGGCTTTTTTATTTCTAAATCTAGTAAGCTTAAAGCATTAATATCGCGTTAAATAACGCTTAACGGTATCCTAAAGTCTTTAAATCACTGGTTTCAAATGTTTAACTTTAAGTATATATAAAAGATAATAACAACACTTAAACTAAAGATTATGAACACAGATTATCCAAAACATGCCCTGATTACAGGTGCAACAAGCGGAATTGGTTATGAGCTGGCAAAAATATTTGCTAAAAATAATTACAACCTCATTCTGGTTGCGCGAAATCAGGAGAACCTTGAAGCAACAGCTCGTGAAATGCTTGAAGCCGCACCTGGAATCCATGCACATACTTTTGCTGTTGATTTGTTTGAAGACGGCGCGGCACAACAAATATATAACCAGACAACCGAAATGGGAATCCGTGTAGATGTGCTTGTAAACAATGCCGGACAAGGCGAATGGGGAAAGTTTACCAATACTGATATCGAACGCGAGCTTGACATTGTCAAACTGAATATCATTGCGCCGATGATACTTACAAAATTATATTTACGCGATATGGTTGAAAGGAACAGTGGAAAAATCCTGCAACTTGCTTCTTCGGTTTCTAAAGCCCCATCACCTTATTTATCGGTTTATGCGGCGACAAAAGCATTCATGCTTTCACTGACTGAAGCGCTCATCACCGAAGTTGAAAATACAGAGGTCACGCTTACAGCTTTACAGCCCGGTCCAACGGATACCGATTTCTTTCACAAAGCAAAAGCCGAAAATTCGGTCACATATAGGGAAGCTTCTTTTTATACACCCGAAGAAGTAGCAAAAGCAGGTTATGAAGGATTGATGAAAGGCGAAGCGACAATAGTTCCGGGATTAATGAATAAAACACAGGGCGCAATCAACAGTATTATTCCAGATCGTGTTGTAACGGCAAACATGGAACGGCAAATGGAACCAAGTGCCAAAGCCGAAGGCAAAACCGAAGCCAAGCACGAAGCATCATTACGTGAGCGCGAAAGCATCAATATGGCCAACGGCGCAACGCATGGTGATTATTTACAACGGTTTTAAAAAAAAACTCAAACTTCAAAAAGCTATCTTGTTGAGGTAGCTTTTTTTATGGAAAGGAATCATTCAAAAAAGGAATCGGATTATATCTATTGGATTGAACTGCCTTAGCTGGTTTATTATATTATGGGAATGTTGAAAAGAGTAGCTTCATTTGTATATTTGAAATTTATGTTTCTATTAAATCTGTTACATGATTTTAAAATATTCACATTATATACTTAGGAATTGCTTGGTTTTACTTGT
>CAZSDN010000107.1:3028-9383 GCA_964605595.1 uncultured Flavobacterium sp.
CGGAACGTTTTCCATGACGGTTTACGCGCAGGAAAACAAGGATTTGGATAAATTGTTTGAAGCAATTCATGCCTCACCTGCTTATGACTCAAAAAAAAATCAGGAAATCAATAACCTCAAAAACAAGCTAAACAAAATTGATGTTAGTGATTATATTAGCAAGTTTGACTTGAATCAGCAGTTGTTTGATCAATATTGTGTTTATAAGCGTGACTCGGCTTTTGCTTATGCTTTGAAAACGAAAGTTCTGGCAGAAAAAATAAATGATATTTCTTATCGGATAAAAGCAAATCTGAATCTGGCCAATATTTGTGTATCGGCCGGAATGTATAAAGAGGGTATAGATTATCTTTCGGCAATCGATCAAAAAAGCATCAGTGGTGACAATGGGTCATTGTATTATGGACTCTTAGGCCGCTGTTACAGTGATATGGCCGAATATAGTGCAATACCTTATTTTAGTGATCAGTATAATAAATTGGCCCGGCAAAATAGGATAAAAGCACTCGAGCTCACAGATGAAGGAACGTTTTTTAATGCCTTTCTTAAGGCTTTTAATACTTATAAAGACCGGAAAGAAATACAGGCTAAAATTGCTTTCGAACATTTATTGTCAGGTAATATAGGTGATCGCGACAGAGCATTGGTAAATTATATGCTCGGAGAGATTTCCAGTGAACGTGGTGATGAAAACCAGGCAATTAACTATTATACAAAAGCTGCGATCAGCGATGTCCAGGTTTCGACCAAAGAATCGCTGGCATTGATACGATTGTCAAAATTGCTGTTTAAGGCAAAGATGCTCAAAGAAGCTTCAGGTATAATTACTAAAGCGTATAATGATGCTTTGTTTTATGGAGCCCAACAAAGAAAAATTCAGGTAGGGGCAATTCTGCCGCTGATCGAACAGGAGATTGTAGAAAATAGCGAAAGGGAACGACAAAGACTTTATTTACAGTATATCGGTGCAATTATATTCCTGATTATCGTAATTTGCTTTTTGGTTTTGGTATTTATCCAGAACCGTAGGATTAAAAAAGCCCGAAAAATTATTGCCGCCGCCCACAATGACCTTGAAAAGATTAATAATGAACTTTTAAAAGTCAACGAACAGGTAAGAGCCAGAAATGAAGAAATCCAACTCATCAACAGCCAGCTTTTTGAAGCGAATAAGATTAAAGAAGAATACCTCGGGTTTTTCTTTACACAATATGATGATATTTTTGAGAAGTTTAATGAGTTTATCTCCAATATTGGAATTGAAATTGACGCCGGAAATTATATTAAGGCCAAAAGCCGCGTTTCAAGATACGATCTTAAGAAAGAAAAGGAAAAACTACTACACAATTTTGATACTGCATTCGTCAATCTTTTTCCTAATTATATCAATGAATTTAATGCTTTGCTGCGCGAAGGCGAAATAATGGAACTCAAAGACGGGCAAATATTGAATAAAGAGCTTAGGATTTTTGCATTAATACGCCTCGGAATTACCCATAATGAAAAAATCGCCCAGATATTAGGCTACTCAGTCAATTCGATTTACTCTTATAAAACAAGGATAAGAGCAAAGTCAAAGATTGAAAATGAAGGTTTCGACAAAAAGCTTCTGATGAACACCACGATAAGAACATCTTAAATTACATTATTTGTATTCAAGTTTCTGACTTTTTTTGGATGTGAATACAATTCATTGGTATGAAAATCTAAAAAAAAATCTATATGATTTAAAACGATGTAGTAAATGTAAATAGCTGTAAATCAGTGTAAAATTATGATTTTTTTAACTAAAAAGTCTTGATTTTTCTATATGGTGATTTTATAACTGTTTTCAGTTTTTTAATTTTTGTTCCTTTGTCTTGCTAGCACTACCAAAGCAAAATGATAACAAAACTTTTAACTTAAAAACAGTAAATGAAAATACCTAAAATTTATAGCACGGAAAAATCCGGGATTTGGTTATTACTGTGCCTGCTGACTGGTTTACTGAGTACAGGAAATAGTATGGCCAATGCCAAAAATTCCTTGATCATCCAACAACAAATCTCAGGGACAGTATACGACGACCAACGAATGCCGCTACCCGGGGCAGCGGTAACAGAATTAGGAACCTCAAATGTTACGACCACTGATTTAGACGGAAAGTTTACACTTACGCTTACTTCTGCATCAGCTGTATTAGTGGTTTCTTACATTGGCTTTACCGAACAGCAAGTTCCTGTAACTGGAAGCTCTATTGAAATTCAAATGGTTCCCGAAACCACGGCATTGAGCGATGTGGTTGTTATTGGTTATGGAAAGGCCCGCGCCAAAGATTTGACTGGTGCTGTCGCAACAGTAGACCTCAATAAAACAAGCCGGCAACCAGTTGCCGACCTTGGCCAGGCAATTCAAGGCCGTGCCGCCGGAGTCCAAGTTTATAGCTCTGGCGAGCCTGGAAGCAACGTAACTTTCAGAGTGCGCGGAACCGGAACAATAGCCAATAACAATCCGTTGATTGTAGTAGATGGAATGCCGCTCAGTGGAGGTCTCAATCAAATAAACATGAATGATGTAGAAGCTATCAGTATTCTGAAAGATGCATCGTCTACGGCAATTTACGGTGCCCGGGGCGCAAATGGGGTCGTAATTGTCACGACCAAAAGAGGTAGTAAGAAAACAGGAAGTACACTCAACTTCGATACGTTTACAGGTATCCAAAGTGCATCCAATATGGTTAATGTACTCAACGGTTCACAATTTGCGGCACTGAACAATGAAATGCTGGCGAATGGCGGACTGACACCAAACCCTGCCTGGACAGATCCTTCTGTTGTAGGAAAAGGCACAGATTGGGTTGGTGCATTGTTCAATCCTGAAATAATGTCCAGTTATACATTGTCTTATGGAAACAAAGGCGAAAAATCCAATATATACGTTTCCGGAAATTATTTTAAGCAAAAAGGAATTGTGCTCGGTACAGAGTATGAGCGATTTGTACTGCAATTCAATTCAGATACCCGTTTTAATGAACGAATTAAATTTGGGAACAGTTTAAAAATCAATCATGATATTAAAAGACGAGGTGATTATAACATTCGAAACGCACTGTTGGCCAATCCGATCCAAGCAATCAAAGACGATTCAGGCAACTTTACTGGGCCTACAGGAAATCCGCTGTATTCGGGTGATATACTTAACCCTATAGGACAAGCCGAAAGAGTTGAAACTTCTACTAAAGGATATAATCTTCAAGGGAATATCTTTACAGAAATTACTTTTCTTAAAAACTTCACTTTCAAATCGCTGGGTGGTGTTGAAGGTAATTTCTGGTTTGACCGTACTTGGTCGCCAAAATATTCGTGGGGTTCCGATGTACAGGCCAATTCGTATCTGTCAGAAGGCTCAAGCCGAAGCATAACTTTATTATGGGATAATACGGTTACCTATGATGCTTTTTTCAATAAACACCACATCAATGCGGTTGTTGGCAGCAGCAGACAGGAAAATAAATATAATTTCTTGAATGGTTCCATACAGGGTTTCGCAAGTGATAATACGCAGCAAATTGATAATGGAACACTGCAACCGACGGTAGGAGGAAACGCTTCTGAATGGGCGATTATGTCTTATTTGGGAAGAGTGAATTATGATTTTGATGAGAAATATTATGTTACAGCCACTATTCGTCGTGACGGATCTTCACGTTTTGGCGGAAATAATAAATGGGGATGGTTTCCTTCCGGAGCTTTGGCATGGAGAATATCCGGAGAAAAATTTATGGAAAAGTTCACCGCTGTCAACGATCTTAAATTAAGGCTCGGATATGGTATTACAGGTAATCAGGAAATTGGCAATTATGCTTTTTCTTCGGCATATAATACAGTGTTGTACAATTTTAATAACAATTATGTAAGCGCTGTCGTGCCAACGGTGTTGCCAAATACCAATGTGAAATGGGAAGGACAGGAGCAGTTCAATATCGGAATTGACGCTTCTTTTTACAATAGCAGGATCAATCTGACATTCGATGCCTATATTAAAAATACCAACGATATGCTTGTGCCTATGTCGGTTCCTGTAACTTCGGGGTATTCAGATATTTATGTTCCTTCTATAAATGCCGGAAAAATTGTAAACAAAGGAATCGAACTTTCGTTATCCACAAAGAATTTTGTAAATGAATTCCAATGGTCAACCGATGTCGTATTCTCGTATAACAAGAACAAAGTTGAAAGTATCAATGGCGATACTGCCATAATAACCGGAAGCACCGGCCTTAATAGCAGTATTTCGCTTATTCAGTCAGGATTTCCAGTTAATGTGTTTTATGGTTATGTGACCGACGGAATTTTCCAGACACAAGCCGATGTAAATGCCCATGCGGTTCAAATGCCCGGAAGCAATTCTGCAACGAGTACGGCACCGGGAGATATTCGGTTTAAAGACCTTAATAGTGATGGAATCATCAACGACAAAGACAGGACTTATCTCGGAAACCCAAATCCCGATTTTACCTTTTCGCTTAATAACAGTTTTTCCTATAAGAATTTCGATTTGAGCATATTTTTTCAAGGAGTTTACGGCAATGATATTTATAATGCCAACAGGATGTATACCGAATCGATGTCGGTGATCAACAACCAAACCACCGAAACACTCGGACGCTGGAATGGTGCAGGTACAAGTAATTCGATGCCAAGGGCAGTATATGGTGACCCGAATGCCAATGCAAGAGTCTCAGACAGGTTTGTCGAAGACGGGTCTTATCTTAAACTGAAAAACATTAATCTGGGCTATACTTTTCCATCAGAAACATTCGGAAAAGTGTTTTCATCTGCCCGGGTTTATTTCTCGGCTCAGAATGTATTCACCATTACCAACTACAAGGGATTTGACCCGGAAGTATCGGTAAATGGCATCGATAACAACGTATATCCTGTCACAAGGATATTTTCACTAGGTTTTAATGTTGCATTTTAAAAAGATATAAAAATGAAATATACCAAGATTTGTTTTATGCTACTCTTATCACTTTCATTAGTGCAATGCAGTGACGATTTTTTAGACAGAGAACAGCCGGATACGATTAATACCGGTAACTATCCTACCAATGCCGAAGAGCTTGTCACTCTGGTAAACGGCGCATACCAACCGTTGCAGTGGCCAAAACTTTATAATTTAAGAATGTGGACAACCGATATTTTTGCAGGTAATAGCCTTGTAGGAGCCGGCGGTGGCGAAGATGGTATTGAAACGACCAATCTTGCAAACTTTGTAACCAACAGTTCCAATGAAGGCGTGCTGGATCTTTGGCGTGGACCATGGCCCGGTATTCTGCGATCGAACATTGTGATTTCGGTTGCGCCGGGATTGAATATTGATGAAGCTATCAAAAACCGTAGCTTAGGAGAAGCCCATTTCCTCAGAGCGCATTATTATTTTGTATTGGTTCGCTTTTTTGGCGATGTGCCGCTTATTACACAACCACAAAGTTCCGATAGTAATTTGTACCCTGCACGAACAGCGGCTGCCCAGGTTTACGAACAGATAATCAGTGATCTTGAAAATGCAGTAGAATTGCTTCCGGTAAAGCAAGACCTTTCAGATGCCAACAAAGGCCGGGCATCTAAAGGAAGTGCTGTAGGAATGCTTGCCAAAGTGCATCTTACACTTGGCAACTGGCAGAAAGTAGTAGACTTAACAACACAACTGCAAGGGATGGGATATAGACTGAATGATAATTATGCAGATAATTTCAGGACAGAAACTGAAAATTCCAACGAATCGCTTTTTGAAGTGCAATTTGCGGCGAATGGCGGTTACAATTTTTGGAGCAACGAAAACCAGTCGTCTTGGGCTAGTACCTTTATGGGGCCAAGAAGTTCGGGGCTAGTAGCCGGAGCTTATGGATGGAATCAGCCAACACAGGAATTTATAAACAATTATGAAGAAGATGACAGGCGTAAAGATATAACGGTACTGTATGAAGGCGGACCTGATTTTGACGGACAGGTATATGACCCATCATGGTCTTTTACAGGATATAACGTGCGTAAATTTTTAGTTCCGTTAAGCGTAAGTCCTTCTTATGACAACAGTCCGCTTAATTTTCCCATACTGCGTTATTCGGATGTATTATTGATGAAAGCGGAAGCATTGAATGAGCTTGGACAAACCGGAGCAGCCGAAGCTCCTCTCAATGAAGTGCGCAACCGTGCAGGCCTTGATGATATACAATCAGGTTTAAGCCAAGTCAATTTCAGGAAAGCGGTACTTAAGGAAAGAAGGATGGAGCTGGATTTTGAAGGCCAACGCTGTCTTGACCTTATACGTGTAGATAATGGCCAGTATGGACTTGATTTTCTTCACTCGA
>CAZSDN010000108.1:0-8985 GCA_964605595.1 uncultured Flavobacterium sp.
AAAGCAATAGTGCTTAATCCCAAACATATCGATGCCAGATGGGCGCTTATCGAGCTGTATCTTCAACTGCCTGCAATTGTAGGAGGAAGCGAATCAAAAGCAAAAAAGTATGCACGCCAGCTTTTCGAACTTTCACCGGTTGATGGATATCTGGCTCAAGGAAAGATTTCGGAACATTTTAAAAAATATAAAGAAGCCGAACAATATTACATAAATGCTGTGAAAGTTGGAAATTCTAAAATATGCTACCAGAAGTTGGCAGATTTATATATATACAAAATGAACCAACCAGAAAAAGGGAAAAACATTTTAAACAAATTTAATTAAACATATTATAAATGCGTACACATTTTATAGCAATAGGTGGAAGTGCTATGCATAATTTGGCTTTAGCGCTACATGACAAAGGATTTAATGTAACAGGTAGCGATGACGCAATCTTTGAGCCGTCAAAATCAAGATTGGCAAAAAAAGGAATAGTACCGGCTGAACTCGGGTGGTTTCCTGAAAAAATAAATCCTGAAATTGATGCGGTAATTCTAGGGATGCACGCCAAAGCCGATAATCCTGAACTGTTAAAGGCTAAAGAACTCGGTTTAAAAATCTATTCCTACCCGGAGTTTTTATATGAACAGTCCAAGCATAAAACCAGAGTCGTTATCGGAGGGTCACATGGTAAAACTACTATTACATCAATGATTTTGCATGTAATGCATTATCATAATATAAATGTAGATTATATGGTTGGCGCGCAATTGGAAGGTTTTGATAATATGGTACACTTAACACAGGAAAATGATTTTATTATTCTTGAAGGCGACGAGTATTTATCATCCCCAATTGACAGGCGGCCTAAATTCCATCTTTATCAGCCAAATATTGCACTAATATCCGGAATTGCCTGGGACCACATAAATGTTTTTCCAACATATGAAAATTATTTGGAACAGTTTGAGAAATTTATCAGTCTCATTACCAACGGAGGAATCCTTGTTTATAACGACAATGACCCGGAAGTAAAAAAAATCGCTGAGAACGCTATCAACCCCATCCGTAAAATTGCTTATAAGACACCTGTTTATAAAGTTGAAAACGGAATAACGCTTTTAGAAACTCCGGAAGGTTATATGCCAATCGAAGTTTTTGGCGCGCACAATCTTAACAACCTTGCCGGGGCCAAATGGATCTGCCAAAACATGGGCGTTGATGAAGCCGATTTTTATGAAGCAATTGCAAGCTTTAAGGGTGCGTCCAAGCGCCTTGAAAAGATTGCCGAAAATCCCGCCAATGTCATTTACAAAGATTTTGCCCATTCGCCCAGTAAAGTGGCTGCTACTACAAAAGCTGTCAAGGAGCAATATCCTGGCCGGAAATTCATAGCATGCCTTGAACTGCATACATACAGTAGCCTTAATCCCGAATTTCTTAAAGAATACGAAGGCGCTCTCGACGCGGCAGATGTTGCCGTAGTTTTTTATTCTCCCGATGCGGTAAAAATCAAGCAGCTTGAAGAAATAACAGCCACACAGATTTCTCGAGCATTTAACAGGAAGGATTTAATAATTTTTACGGATCCTGCCGCTTTTAAAGAATATCTATTTCATTTAGAATACCATTCTGAAAGTATTGCACTGTTACTGATGAGTTCAGGAAATTACGGAGGGCTGAATTTTGATGATTTAAAAAAACTCATTAGTAATTAATAGAATTTTCCAGACAGTAATCGGATGTCTTGTCGTTTTAAGGGATTTTTGCTAAATTGGCTCAATAGATTATAAGCCATTCAGTTATGTCAGAAGTATCTTCTTTTCCGATTCGGAGTTGGTCCGAAGACGACAGGCCCAGGGAAAAATTAAGGAACAAAGGCAAAACAGCACTTTCTGATGCTGAACTTATTGCAATTCTAATTGGATCCGGAAGCCGAAATGAAACCGCTGTTGATTTGAGCAAACGTATATTGTCGGCTTCAAACAACGACCTGAACTCCATAGGGAAACTGTCAATGAATCAATTGATGGCATTCAAAGGAATTGGTGAAGCTAAAGCAATTGCAATCATTGCGGCAATGGAAATTGGCCGAAGGCGAAGGGCAGAAGGTGCCATCCAATTATCCAAAATTACCTCAAGTAAATCCATTTTCGAGATTATGCATCCGATCATTGGCGAACTTCCGCATGAAGAATTTTGGATTGTCTACCTGAATAATTCCAATAAAGTAATCTCAAAATCACAATTGAGTAAAGGAGGAATAACCGGAACCTTGGTAGATGTGCGGTTAGTATTTAAAACTGCGATCGAAACGGGAGCAACGGCAATTATCCTGTGCCACAATCATCCATCCGGAACACTTACTGCCAGTGAATCGGATAAACAAATCACCAAAAAACTGAAAGCCGCGGGCGAAATCCTCGACATTAAAGTTTTAGACCATCTGATCATTACTGAAAATGGTTATTTCAGTTTTGCCGATGATGGTATTCTTTAACCTTAATGTTTTGAAAAAAGTTGCTTTTAAATGAAAAACTTTGCGACATTTGTGTAAATTTAATTGACTTGAAAACGACCATTTCGGATATTTTTTTTGACCTTGATCATACGCTTTGGGATTTTGAAAAAAATTCAGCTTTGGCATTCGGTGTACTATTTAAAGAAAATGACATCCGGATAGACCTGGAAACGTTTTTGTCATTTTATATTCCGATAAACATAAAATATTGGGAATTGTATCGAAAAGACCAAATTACCCAACAAGATTTAAGGATCAGCCGGCTTAAAGAATCTTTTCAGCTTATGGATTTTCATATAAACGATGAAAAACTACATTTGCTGTCTGAACAGTACATAGAATATTTACCCAAATTCAACCATCTTTTTGACGGTGCCATACCTATCCTTGATTATCTTCAGCCCAAATATAACCTGCATATCATTACAAATGGGTTCCACACCGTTCAGTATTTAAAGCTCTTGAATTCAAATATTTTGCATTACTTTAAAACGGTTACAAATTCAGAATCAGTTGGGGTAAAAAAGCCAAATCCCATTATTTACGAATACGCGATAAAAACAGCGCAAACAAAAAAAGAAAATAGCCTCATGATTGGAGATTGTGTTGAAGCTGATGTTTTGGGAGCGCTGAATTGCGGTATAGATGCAATTCTATTTAATGAAAGTAAGTGTGATGTCGCTTACAATGTAAAACAAATCAATCATTTACTTGATTTAAAAAAATATCTTTAACATGAAGAAAAATTTAATGCTTTTCCTGCTATTGGTTTCATTAACCGGCGTGGCACAAACAATAAATAATTATAAGTACGTGATCGTTCCGGTCGAATTTATATTTCTGAATAGCGAAAACCAGTATAGATTGAACACCTTAACAAAAATGCACCTGACGGATCTTGGTTTCACGGCGTTTTATGATAACGAAAAGCTTCCGGCCGAAATTGAAAATAGACGCTGCGATTTTCTCTATGTAAATGTCGAAAACGCAAAAGATATACTTAAGGTGAAGTTAGCGGTTACTTTTAAAGATTGCAATAAGCAAATAGTATATAAAAGCGAATTCGGAACCAGTAAGAACAAAGAATATGAAAAAGCATATCGCGAGGCATTAAAAAACGCTTTTAGTAAAATTAAATACAATTATCAGGAAGGCGCAATTGTCTCTACTACGGATAGTAATAGTTTTTCGGAAAAAATAACCGCAGATCCTGTAAAAAACGAAACGCCTTTAATTCCCGTTTCCGGAGGATTATCAGCCGAACCTACTAAAAATGGATATTTGCTCATTAATGAATCTACTTCTAAAATAGAATTCCGGCTTGCAAGAACCTCCGATCCCAAAACTTTTATAGCTTCACGCCAATCGGTACAAGGCGTGTTGCTTCAAAAAGCAGGAGAATGGTTTTTTGAATATTATCAGAAAGACGAAATGGTCTCTGAAAAAATCCAGGTCAGATTTTAATAACCGTACTTGTCTTTCCAGCGGTTTTTCAGGAAATCCCTGATTCCGTTTTCTCTCGAATTATTTCCCGGAGTATAAATTGGTGTACCGGAAATTTCTCCGGGCAAAAATTCCTGCTCGGCAAAATTATTCTGATAATCGTGGGAATATTTGTATTCTTCACCATAACCCAATTCTTTCATGAGCTTTGTCGGCGCGTTTCGTAAATGCATCGGAACCGGTAAATCCCCGGTTTGCTTTACAATTTGCTGTGCTTGCCCAATTGCCAAATAACTGGCATTGCTTTTTGCAGAAGTTGCCAGATAAACCGCACACTGGCTCAATATAATTCTGCTTTCAGGATAACCAATCGTAGAAACCGCCTGAAAGGTGTTATTCGCCATTATGAATGCGGTCGGATTTGCATTTCCAATATCTTCACTTGAAAGAATCAGCATCCTGCGGGCAATGAATTTTACGTCTTCACCGCCTTCAATCATTCGGGCAAGCCAATAAACGGCCGCATTTGGATCGCTTCCGCGGATGGATTTTATGAATGCCGAAACAATGTCGTAATGCTGTTCGCCGGTTTTGTCATACAAAACGGTATTTTGCTGTACCAGATGAAGCACTTTTTCATTCGTAATTATAATTTCGCCTTCAGGTGAAGCATTTACGACAAGTTCAAAGATGTTTAATAACTTTCTTCCATCGCCTCCTGAAAGCCGCAACAAAGCTTCCGTTTCGCGTAATTCTATTTTTTTTGATTGCAGCAACGTGTCTTTTTCCATCGCACGATGCAATAAAGCTTCCAGGTCATTTTTTGAAAATGCATTAAGGATATAAACCTGACAACGCGACAGTAATGCCGGAATGACTTCAAAACTCGGATTTTCGGTCGTGGCGCCAATCAAAGTAATCCAGCCTTTTTCGACAGCAGCCAACAATGAATCCTGTTGCGATTTGCTAAATCGATGGATCTCATCAATGAACAAAATAGGATTTTTAGCAGTAAAAAGCCCGCCGCTTTGTTTCGCTTTGTCAATCACATCACGAATATCTTTAACACCCGAGTTAATCGCGCTCAAAATATAAAACGGACGCTTCGATTCTTCGGCGATAATTTGCGCCAAAGTCGTTTTTCCGGTTCCGGGCGGCCCCCAAAAAATCAACGAAGGAATCAATCCTTTTGAAATTTGTTGCGTCAATGACCCTTCAGGACCTACTAAATGTAGCTGGCTAATGTAATCTTCGAGTTTTTTAGGGCGTATTCTTTCTGCTAATGGTGCATCCATTTTACAAAAATAGGATATTTTGGGGCGTAATTCTTTTGATAACTTTTTTTAAAGGATAAATTTTAATTTGTCGGCTTTTATGACAAAATAGCATAGAAATTTATTTGGGCAAGTTTTTGATTCCAAACCAATACCAAAGCAATTACTATGAATGAAACTTCATTTTTTAAATTCACGCCTTCGGTTTGGATCGTTCCAACGCTGTTAGTAATACTGATTTGGATCGTTTTTTTTACCGAGGAAATTTTCAATGTAAACCTTTCAAATTTTGGAATATTGCCACGAACCGTTTCAGGACTAAGCGGAATAATTTTCAGCCCGTTTTTGCACGGAGACATTAACCACTTGCTCAATAACTCGCTTTCACTTTTCATACTGACGGCGGCATTGGTTTATTTTTACAGAAGCCTTTCATTAAAAGTCCTTTTTTACGGAATTCTGTTATCGGGACTGATTACCTGGATTATTGGGCGCAATTCCTATCATATCGGGGCAAGCGGGCTTATTTATGTTCTGGTTTCGTTTATCTTTTTTAAAGGGCTGATGACAAAATATTACCGTTTAATGGCTTTGTCAATGGCGGTTGTTTTAATGTATGGCGGAATGATCTGGTATGTTTTTCCGGATGTAGATAAGGCTATTTCGTGGGAAGGGCATCTTGCCGGGCTCATTGCGGGATACATTTTTGCAGTACGTTTCAAAGCGCCGAATTATCAAAAGGATTTGGTGTATGAATGGCAAAAGCCTGATTATGATCCGAGTGAAGATAAATTTATGCAGCGGTTTGACGAAAACGGGAATTTTGTAAATCCACCACCGCCCGAACCTGAAGAAATCAGGGAAACATTACCTGATTTCAGGATTGTGTACAAGTATGTCCCTGAAAATAAAAACCAACCTGAAAAAGAAGATTAAGAACGCTGCCTTACAGCTTCGTATAAAAATGCACCGCATGCAACCGATACATTTAGCGAGCCAATTGTCCCAAACATTGGAAGTTTTGCTTTTTCGTCTACAATTTTTAAAACCGAAGGATTAATCCCGCGGTCTTCTGAGCCCATTATTATGGCAACGGGTTCATTAAGCGAAATGTCATAAATGTTCTGGTCGGTTTTTTCAGTTGCGGCTACAGTTTTAATTCCCGAACCTTGAAGATAGAAAATAGCGTCCTTAATGTGTTCGACTTTACATATTGGGACATTAAATACCGCACCGGCAGAAGTTTTAACAGTATCGCCGTTTACAGGAGCAGAACCTGCTTTTTGAATGATAATCCCGTTTACTCCGGTACATTCGGCCGTACGGATAATTGCGCCGAAATTTCGGGCATCAGATAATTGGTCCAAAATCAGGAACAAAGGTTTTTTCCCGGATTCGATCACAGAATCAACCAACGATTCAATGTCATGGAAGCCAATAGGCGAGATTGTCGCAACAGCTCCCTGATGGTTGTTATGTGTCAGGCGGTTTAGTTTTTCAACAGGAACATAAGAAAAATTGATATTGTTCCTTTTCATGACTTTCATCAGATCTTTCATCAAATCACCTGAAATGTCCTTTTGTATAAAAACTTTATCGATTTCTTTTTTTGCTGTAATTGCCTCAGAAATTGCTCTGATCCCAAAAATTAAATGCTCTTTTTCCATTTGGCAAAGATAGTTGACAATTAATAATTGGCAATCAATAATTGATAATTAATCGGAGTTCACAAAAGCATGAATCCAATTGACGCAAATTTGTTATCACTTAGTTTTAAAAATTCGTCTTGAAACTGATGTGGACTATCGAGTTGGCTAATTTGATTTCTTGCCGGTCGGTACTTCCGTTTGCATAAATAAGGTTCAATAATCCGTTTTTTGTAAGAAGGCCAAATCCGAAACCCAATCCTAATAATTTCCCACTTGAATTACTGCTTTCATCATTAAAATATCCATAATCGGTTATCGTATGGATGTAAAGATTAGGTGCTACGGAAAAACGGTATTCAGCCAAAAGTGAAGCAAATAAATTTGCCTGAAGGCTGTTTTCGTTAAACCCACGAATGGAATTTATCCCGCCAAAGCGATACAATTCATTTATAATGTATTCATCGCTTTTGAGGTAATAATTGTGGCTTTTTATATTGAAACTGTTTTTTTTGTCAAGATAAAAATCATGTTTCAGGTTTGCGTTTACAAACCATTGCTGCGCTGTCGCGATTTTAGATTTTCTTTTTCCGTAGCCAAATCCCAGGCTGATTCTGGTTTTTTCGGGAAAAAGGAATTCGTCAAGCTTATAATCTCTAAATTCAAAATCGGTCGTGATAAATGAATTTTCATAATCACTGATGCTTGATGAATTTAAATTCTGTATATCGCTCGATTCAGTAGTTTGACGCCCAATGTATAATCGTGTATTGTAATTAAAATAATAACCTAAATCGATCGCGGTTTTTGTGTTTTGGAAAGTGCTGTCCTGCTTGAAAATATTTAGTGAAGCCTTTAACCCGAACCTGGATTTAAAAATATAAGGAAGCTCAATGGCGGCGTTGAAAGTCGTTTGTTCGTTTCCGTCGCTTTTCCAGTATAAAGTAAATTCTTCCCCGGAATCAAGCAGGTTTACAAGCATCAAATCAAGATAGCCGTTCAGCCGCAAGTCTTTTTCCTCGTCATTTGAAAATCCGATGAAACCTTCAAAACGGTTTGGCTTTGCCTTTTCGAGATAAACATAAACTTTAGTCGTGTCTTTTGTAAAAAGGATTTCCGGATATTTTGTCTGGCTGACAAACCTGAATTTTTCAAAATCGCCATAAAGGTTCTTTAAAGTTTCCTGGTTGAAAGTCTTATTTCGGTACAAACGTTTGATGTTTTTTTTGTGCCCAGCCGGAAATTTTTCATATCCGTTTATGACAATGTCGTTCAGTTGCCGCTGATTTCCTGTTTCGATGCTGAGTTCGGCATAAAGCGAATTGTTTTTTTTGCTGAAATTCCGAAGTTTCAGGCTCGCAAGTGAAAAACCTTTCCGTTCGAGCCGTGTTAGGGTTGAATTCAGGAATGCCTCGGTTTCTGAAAACGGAAGCTGTAAGGTGTCTTTCTCAAAACCGATGGTTTCCTTTGTGCTTTCTTCGGAAGCGCTGTTCAGGTAAATATAAATCGACTTGGTTTTTTTGCCAATTTTAAAGGAAGCCGTAAAAGTTGAGTCGTTGGTTTTTGTGCTTTCCAGAAACTCATTTTCGATGAACCCGGATTTGATGAGTTTTTCAGAAAACAGGTTGATTTCGGCAGTGACCGACTTTATGTCAGGGTGATTTCTATTGTAAGAAACCGAATCAATGAGCCTGTTTTCCTTTTCAGAATCGCCGGAAATTTTCAAATACAAACGCTGCGCCTGAAAATTCAGTGGAAAATAAAAGATCAAAAAGACGAAAACCAGTTTTTTCAAAGCGGAATAATTTTGATAAAAGTAACGCAAAAAAAGGCATTTTCTTATTCAAAATAAATTCCTGAGTAATGGTGTTGAAATTGCCATTGGAAATTCATTTCGCTTTTGATGAAAATGAAATAAAGGCTATTCTATATTCCGTTAAAAGACAAATATTTAGTTCGTGTAAAAATTAATGTTTTAAGATTTGTTTCATTAAAAATTATTACTACATTTGCAACCCCGTAAAAAGCGGGATTTTATAACGTAATATATTTTTAGTATTAAATTATGCCAACAATTCAACAATTAGTAAGAACTGGAAGAACTCAGATAACTAAG
>CAZSDN010000109.1:0-310 GCA_964605595.1 uncultured Flavobacterium sp.
AAAATTCTCAGGTTTGGCGCCCCGCAATTGTGGTGGAATATTGATTATAAGGATTTCCGATTTGTCAAGGAAAGCATCAATTTCAGCCGGGATCACATCTGCCTTGAGCGAAATTAAATAAGGTAAAATTCCTGATTCCTTTAATGTCTCAACTTTACTTTCAGTAGTAGTTGAACCTTTTACTGTAAAGCCGTTTTTTAATAAAATTCCAGCCAACGGAAAACCGAGCCAGCCACAACCCAATATACTAATTTGCCTCATTTGAAATTACGATTGGTGATGAGGCATTTGGTTTTGGCGAAGGCTTGAT
>CAZSDN010000109.1:320-8893 GCA_964605595.1 uncultured Flavobacterium sp.
TGATTTTTTGTAAAATGCATACGGCATCGTTCAGTACAAACGGCGTTGGCATCATCCAGTTGGCGCGTTTTGACATGCTGAACATCGGATTTTGCATTAAATCAAATGAGCATTCCATCATTTCCATATCGAGAATTATAGCTTTATTGATACTGAATTGCAGTTGCAACGGTTCATTGTCGACAACATAATAGCTAAGCAGCGTTTTGCCGTCCCGATTAAACTTTGAACCTTTTTGTTCAATGGAGCTTATTCCGTTTGCTTTCAGGTTGTGGAAATCTATTTTCTCATCGGCAAAAATATCGTAGCGGTTTACATTACGATTCGGCGTGATTTTAATGTCAAGGTAACGATTTTGCCCAATGATAGTGTCTCTCAGGAATTCAATAGTTGGCTGAACGAGATTTTTCAAGGGCGCATCAGCCACAAAAGTAAATTTTGAGTCATATTTGCTAAACAAAGGATTTTTGTTCAGGTCAACTGCTTTTTTAGGATTTTCGCCCAAATAAACTTTTGTCCATTCATCGGGTTTTTGGTCATAAGTCGTCCAGAATGCCTTATTCTTGCCGGCATCTAAAATATAAACAAGGCTGTTTGGTTTTGCTTTTCCATTATCATAATCAGAATTCAGATGGGCATGTATGAAGAAAACAGCCGAAATAAAAAACATTGTCAAAGACCAGGTTCCTTTTCTGGAAAAACTTCCGAAAACAGGAAGCAGCAATCCGAAAATCAAGGTTGAGAGAATTACGCTTCCAAAAAGGATTTTCAATCCGAGGCCGATAGGGAAAAGAATCGCAAAAGGAACCAGGATTATCAAAGCCGGAATTGCCAGTAAAACATACAAAAAGGCATTTGTTTTTTGCGTAACTACAAAATACCCGAAGCAAATCAGCGCGGCATAAACGGGAATTATAAAAAATCCTGCGCCCGGAAGATAAACAGCAATTAACGAATTGATGACGATCCATAAAAACAGCGGCGTTACCGCATAATTCATAATAGAGGTTTCAGGATGTGGTTTCCGATAAAATAAAAACGACAGCGCAAGGCCAAAGAACAGGAAAAACCCGATATAGGAATGGCCGTTATAAGTAAAGCCCTGAAGGATATCTTTGTATTGCGGATAAATTTCAAGGATTAAGTTCCATAACAGAAAAGCAATTGCACCGGCTACCAGGATATTTGCAAAAAACAAGGCAGCTCCTTTCACGATTTCCTTTCCGGATAAAATCCTTTTCCCAAACCCGATAAAAATCAATCCTATAAACAGGACGACTGCAATTCCGAGCATCGGATAAATCCATGAAAACGGATAACTTATAAAACTAAACGGAACATTGAAATAGATATAATCTTCATCAGAGTCAAGATCAGAGATATCGGCATTCGTATAATAATTAAGCAATGGCATCAGTAAGCTTCCTTCATGCTCGATTGTTTTTGGATCCAAATGGTTATAATCATCCTGTTGCGTATGGTAATTAAAATGGTCGTCTATGAACGCAAAATTGATTCCCGGTATTTTTCCTTTTTCACGAAAAACCGTAAGGTCGGTGTCGTTTGGCAACATTTTGTAAATACTGTACATCAATGAATTGGAAACCGGAAAAGGAACATTAGCATTTGAAAAACTTTGTGTCAACGCTTTATTTCCTTTGTTGACTTCCATCAGCATATAAGCCGGCCCCGAACTTCCGCGGGCTTCAAAGTTTATTGCCAAACCAATGTCTTTTGCCCATTTATGCTGCGTTACAAAAAGTGCTGCGCCGTTTAGACCAACTTCTTCGGCATCTGAAAAAACAACGATTATATCATTTTTATGCGGAGTCTTATTGTGTAAAAATGCACGCAAACCTTCAAGAATTGTTGCTATTCCTGAAGCATCATCGCCGGCTCCAAGTGAATTCGAATGCGGAGCGCTGTCGTAATGGGCAAGAAGCAAGAGTGCTTTTGAATTGTCATTTCCGGCTATTCGGGCCATGATATTCCGGCATTTTATGAGGTTTCCCCATTCAGTCAGCGAATATCCTTCCTGGATTTCAGGTTGCAAACCTAATTTTTGCAATTCATTTTGAAGATAATCAGAAACCAGCTTATGGTTTTCAGAGCCTGCGTAATGCGGTTCTTTGGATAAAGCCGCAACATGCTCCAAAGCTCTTTTTGTAGAAAAACCGGAAAGCGGAGTTTGTTTGTCTGGATTGAATTTAGGAACTTCAAAATGGAAAATCAGATAAATTACCAGTGTTATGAAAATTGCTGAAAGAAGGGAATTGTATTTTTTCATTTCATTTTGTTTTGTGTGAGTTTTCGATAGCGTCTTGAATTGGCCCACCAGGTATAGCCGCCTTCATAAAATATTCCGATAACGGTTGTTGTTGTCAGAAAGCTCAAAATGTAAGAAGGCCTGAAAAAATCGAAATCATTAGTCAGATAGGAAAACCCGGCGAACATGGTGAAAAAAAGGATCCCAAAAATAACTCCGTGCAAGAGTGCAAATTCATATCGCCCTCGTTTTTTTTTCTGTTCCCAATAGGTGATAAATTTCTGGTCTTTTTCTGTCATGAGATACGTTTTTTAACCAGCATTAAATTATCATTTTCAAGAAACAGGTATCCTTGGTCATAAATAAAATGATATGTGTTCCCGGTATTAGTTTTCAAAATATTTGTAAAAAAGTCAAAGTCAAAACCTTTATTAATCAGTTTGTTCTTTGTTGTTTTGGTTTTTCCTTCCAGATTTACCTGAGACAAAATCCGATAATTCCTGCGTAATTTATTATTAATGTTACGCATTAAATTCGAACTGTCTTTATTAATCTTATTGTTGTAAGCATTCCTGCAGCCGTCATTACAAAATTTTTTGTCTTCGCGGCCAACAATTTTTTCGCTGCATTCGAGACAGGATTTCATAGAATAGTTTTTAAGGAGCAAAGGCTCTGATTGTCTTGATTTTATTGTTTTTTCTGTATGGCATAAAGGTTTAAAAACCAATCAAATATACTAAAAACTTCTGTTTACAAATGCTTATAAACGAAAGTAAGCGGTTAACGACCATGTAAATCGTTATAAGAAAGGCAATTTTGTAAGATATTAGAAAACATAACATTTAATTTATAAGCCATGAATGCACTCAGAAACAAAGTCCAATTGATCGGACACGTAGGCAATGATCCTGAAATCAAAACTTTCGGGGAAAATAAAAAAGTCGCCAATTTAACGCTCGCGACAAATGAAGTCTATAAAAACGATAAAGGTGAAAAAGTTGAAGAAACCCAATGGCATCGTATAACCGCATGGGGAAAAACTGCCGAAGTGATTGAAAAATATGTGACAAAAGGCAAGGAAATCGCTTTAGAAGGCAAAATTACATACCGCACCTACGATGACAAAAACGGCGAAAAACGATACACTACCGAAATTGTCGCTAATGAAATCCTGTTATTTGGAAAATAATCCGTCGGTTTCAGATTAGTTATTTGATTGGTGATGATTGGTTTAATCGGTGTTATTAATCAAAACCATCCTGAAATTTACGCATTACAAATTCCCTTTTGTCAGAATCATAATAGCAAAGAATGTAAAAATCATTGTATTTAAGTGTTGTGGCTAAAACGGCATTTCCATTTTTATCAAGAAAGCCAGCAATGTAGTCAACAGCCAAAGGATCGGTTTTCGATTTTACAGGAACAAAATTTGTGTCGAGCAAGCTTTCAAAGTAAATGCTTTGCGCGGTTTCGTTCTCAAACACATCACCAATGAATATATTAGAATTGCCCGATACGGCGGCACTAATTCCTAAAGTTACGCCTAAGAGCATGTTTCCGGTTGGAGAAACGTTTTTAGAGCGTCCGATAGTGATGAGATTGCCTTGTGCGGTTTGATAAACCGATAAACCCACATCTGACGAAGATAACCTTCTGAGGAATTTTTTTGTCGTTTTCAAATCACGCGGTTCCTTATTCCCTGTCTGGATAAGCAACGGCGAATTTTTAAATGCAATTGAATCGTTTGCTGTAACATTAAAAGCCTTTAGCAATTGGCCTGAAGGATAGCTGTTTATCGTGAAAGCCATTTCCTTGTCATTCAGGTTTAATTGATAAAGCTTATTGTTGTGGAAAAAAGAATTAGAATTGCTCCTGCCTTCTTTTAATATGGGCTGAAGGAAAATCTTTTCAGTAATTTCAGAGGTTGCAATATCAATCTCGAAAACCTGTGTTTGTTGCGGATTATGGTTAAAATGCAAAAATATCTTGTCGTTTCCGATATATAATTTCGTTTGCTTAACCGTATAAAATAAAGAATTGAAGATTTTTGGATCGATTTTCTCAATCGGGCTTCTTTCCAGTATTTTATTAAATGAAGTAGGTTTATTCCTTCCATCTTTAAATTTAAATTCTGAAAAATCGAATGTTCTTTCCTGTTTGTCTTTTCCAAAGATATAGAGTTTTAACTGGTCGGCTTTTTTACTTCTGGATAGAATGTAAAAGGAATTATTTTCATTAAATGTCAGCAAAATTTCTTCATCTGTAAACGGGATGCTATAATCATAAACAAACGTGGTCTTTTCTTTGAGATTATATTCAACCGATTTGATTTTTTTATAATTCTCAGATGCCCAAAAAACAATCGGATTCCCGTTTTCTGAAAAACTGTAACCCGACATAAAAGCAAAATTTTTATCAGGCCGGTTGATTTTAAGGCTATCCTGAAAAAATATAGCGCTGTTGAATTTGAGAATGGTAACATTATCCCTGTCGGAAGCAAAAGCAAATATCTGGTTTTGATCATTTATACCATTAAGTATCTGATGGTTATCCCGGGGTTTTTTTAATTCGAGAGGGAAAGATACCAATCTTGTTTGTGCATTCGCAAAAGCGATAAAACCCAAATAGAAAAACACAAAAATCTTTTTCATAACATAATTTAAAAGTAAACCCTCCAAAAAGGAGGGCTTTATATCAGGCGACTTTTTTAATCAAATCAAACATAGGGCAGCGTTTGCAGCGTTTATCTTCCTTTTTTTTATATTTTTCACAGCAGGAAGATTTGCATTTTTCTGCAACCTTAATGTCTTGAAGAATCTTTTTTTTATCCTTTTTCTTCTTCTTGCTTTTATCCTTTTCTTTTTTGCCCACAACCCATAGATTATCGGGGTCAAATATAGTTATTTTAATGTATTCTAAATAAACTTTAACTATTTAGGATTCATCGCAATAGAACTTGTCACAGTTAATTGTTGAATGTCGCGGTCAAATAGATACAATCCGCCTTTGTCATCACCGATCAGATTGATTTTATCCAGGATGTTTTTGGCTTGTGCTTCTTCTTCGATTTGCTCAGCAACATACCATTGAAGGAAATTGTGCGTGGCATAGTCTTTTTCAGAAAGCGTAATGTGAACCAACTCATTTATTGATTCAGATACAAAAACTTCATGTTTATATAATTCCTCAAACAATTCTCTAAAAGTTCCAAAACTAGTTTTTGGCGCTTTCAATTCGGTAATTTGTGCGTGTCCGCCACGCTCGTTGACAAATTTCACGAGTTTTAGCATGTGCGTACGTTCTTCATCGGACTGCGTGTACATAAAACGGGCAATTCCTTCCAAACCGTGGATTTCAGCCCAGCAAGCCATAGAAAGATAAATTTGTGAAGATTCGGCTTCTGTTCTGATTTGAATATTTAAAGCCTTTTCGATGGTTTTTGATAACATGGTAAATGGATTTTCGTAAAGTTACGAAAAATGTCTTACTTGTCCATGATTTCCTGAAAGCAATCAACAAATTTGCCGACATGAAAGCCGTCCAGTAAACCGTGATGCACATGCACCGACATTGCCATGGTTCTTTTTCCGGTTTCTGAAATTATCATTTTACCGAAAGAAATTTTCGGACAACTGTCCGGAAATGAATAACTTCTCGCATGTGAAAGCGAAGTAAAATCCAACCATGGGATTGCCGAAAAATGAATCAGGTTATCTTCTTCAAAGCTTCTGGTAAAAAGCCCGGGTGTGTTTTTTACACGTTCAATTTCAAGCAATGCGTTTTTCGAAAACACATCAAAATCTGTATGAAATTCAATTAATGAAAATCCGAATGAACCGTCTTCGCGGCTAATTGTTGCCGAACCGTCAATTCGGTCATAAACAAAAATCTGGTCGTTTGAAATCCGATAACGAAAAGGTTCAATCGTATTCACAGCGGCCAATGTTTTATGCAAATAGTATAAGAAAAAAGAAGCATTTTGTTTTTTTGCTTCTGCATAAGCCTTTGTGCAGTCAATAATCACGGTTGATCCGAAAAAAGGTTCTTCGAATTTCCGGAAAAAATGAAAATGCTCTTTTCTCGGCCAATTCTCAATATCAAAAAGGGTTTTCACTATCTGAAAAGGGTTAAAACGTCCTGTATTTTTTCAAAATCCCTAAAATTTTCATGTTCTACCAGATGGTCGATTTTTTCATGCGCCCAAGTAGTATGAAACGGAATGTGAATGGCATGTCCGCCAATTCCAAGAACTGGTAAAACATCAGATTTCAGGGAATTTCCAATCATTAAAAATTCTGACGAATGAATATCCAAACGCTGAACCAAATCGGTATAATCCTTTTCCTGCTTGTCTGACATTACTTCAATATGGTGAAAATATTTCCCAAGTCCGGAATTGTGGAGTTTGCGTCGTTGGTCAAGCAAATCGCCTTTGGTCGCGACCACAAGTTTATATTGGGATTGTAATGTCTCTAAAGTTTCCTCGACACCATCAAGCAATTCGATTGGTTTTTCTAAAAGTTCTTTACCATATTGAATGATCTTTTCAATAATTTCAATGCTAATTGTGTTTTCCGAAATTACCAAAGCGGCTTCAATCATTGATAAAATATAACCCTTTATTCCGTAGCCGTATAATTTCAGGTTTGCAATTTCGGTCTTAAAAAGTTCTTGTGATAAACTATGGCGCGATAAATAGGGCGCAAGAAGTTCGCAGAATTTTTCTTCCGTTTCCTGAAAATACGGCTCGTTTACCCAAAGCGTATCATCGGCGTCGAATGCGATTACTTTTACTTTCATTTTAATTTATCGTTTCACCGTTTTTAACTTCCGCATCCGGATTTACAAAAACCAATTTTCCTTCAGGATTATTTGTCATTAAAATCATTCCCTGGCTTTCAACGCCACGAAGTGCTCTTGGAGCAAGATTTACCAAAACCGTCACTTTTTTGCCAATGATTTCTTCAGGAGAAAAACTTTCAGCGATTCCTGAAACGATCGTGCGAACGTCAATTCCCGTATCAACCTTTAAAACCAAAAGTTTATTCGCTTTTGGCATTTTTTCAGCTTCGATTATCGTTCCGACACGCAAATCCATTTTTGCGAAATCGTCATATTGGATTAGGTCTTTTTGTGCTTCCACTTTTTTGTTATCGTTTTTATTGGCGGTTTTTGTGGCTTCGAGTTTGTCGATCTGCTTTTGGATTTCCTCGTCTTCGATTTTGGCAAAAAGCAATTCGGCAATTCCGATTTTTGTTCCCGGCGACAAAATCTGTTCAGCCGTTGCAACTTCATTCCAGTCATTCACTTCCGGCGGACTCGGATGAACGCCTAACATATTCTTTAATTTAGCCGATGTAAAAGGCAAAAACGGTTCCGATAAAACTGCCAACGCTGTTGCGATTTGCAAAGCCACATACATTTGGGTTTTTACACGCTCCGGATTTTCCTTGACTAATTTCCAAGGTTCTTCGTCGGCAAGGTATTTATTTCCGAGACGAGCCAAGTTCATCAATTCCATTAACGCTTCGCGGAAACGGTAACGCTCAACAGAGCTTGAAATTACTGCCGGATATGCACGCATCTCGGTTAAAGTCTGCGTATCGATATCTGTGAATTCATTTGGATTCGGAACAATTCCGTCATAATATTTATTTGAAAGTACAACTACACGATTGATGAAGTTTCCGAAAACCGCAACCAATTCATTGTTGTTTCTCGCCTGAAAATCTTTCCAGGTAAAGTCATTATCCTTAGTTTCAGGTGCATTTGAAGTCAATGCATAACGCAAAACATCCTGTTTTCCCGGGAATTCTTCGAGATATTCATGAAGCCAAACTGCCCAGTTTTTAGAAGTCGAAAGTTTATTTCCTTCCAGATTCAAAAACTCATTCGCCGGAACATTTTCTGGTAAAATATAACTTCCTTCAGCCTTTAGCATCGCAGGAAAAATGATGCAATGAAAAACAATATTATCTTTTCCGATAAAATGAACCAGTTTTGTATCTTCATTTTTCCAATACGGCTCCCAATCTTTTCCTTCGCGCGTCGCCCATTCTTTCGTAGATGAAATATAACCGATAGGCGCATCAAACCACACATATAATTTTTTTCCTTCCGCGCCTTCAACAGGAACATCAATTCCCCAATCAAGGTCACGCGTCACGGCACGAGGTTTCAAGCCATCGTCAAGCCATGATTTTACCTGGCCTAAAACGTTGGTTTTCCAGTCTTTTGCATGGTCTTCCAAAATCCATTTCTGCAAAAAATCCTGATATTGATCCAATGGCAAAAACCAGTGTTTGGT
>CAZSDN010000110.1:0-8891 GCA_964605595.1 uncultured Flavobacterium sp.
CCATCCGGTCGCAAAGAATCCCAGCCGCAACAGGTTCATAAACTTTGATATAATCGAGTGAAATATCACAGAAAGTACATTTACCCCAATAACATCCGTGCGCCATGGTGAGTTTATTCCAGCGTCCGTCGCTCCACATGCGGTGCATCGGGTTCACGATTTCAATTACTGAAATGTATTTATCCAGAAGCAAATCAGAATAATCCGGCGTTCCGACTTCCGACTGTTTATAATCCCTTGAAGTCGAATTATTAAAATATTCGACTTTATTATTCTGTAAAGCAAATGTTCTTTTTAAATCTGAAATATCCCTTTTTCCTTCAATATGCCCGACAAGGTTTTCGATTGGAGTTTCGCCATCGTCAAGCGTAATGAAATCAAAAAATTCAAAAACACGCACATCGGAAAGCGAACGCAATTCAGTATTTGCGAATCCGCCTCCCATTGAGATTTTAATGTCCGGGAAATGCTTTTTTACATATTGCGCCGAGCGGAAAGCTGCATATAAATTTCCTGGGAACGGAACAGAAATAAGAAATAAACCGGGTTTGACCGCTGCAATTTTTTCGTGTAATAATTTTATCAGGATTTCATCAATATAGGAATAATCCTGCTGTAACGCTTCGTAAAGTTCATCAAAGGAATTTGCGCTTCTTCCGAGCCTTTCGGCATAACGGCTGAAACCGAAATTTTCATCGATGCATTCAACAATGAAATCAGAAATATCTTCAAGATACAAAGTCGCGAGATGTTTTGCCTTATCGTGTGTTCCCATTGAGCCAAAAGCCCAGTCGAGTTCTTCGAGATTCATGAAACGTGACGCTTCAGGCAAAAAATCTTCCTGGCAAATCTGCAACGCCAATGTTGGATTTTTTCCCTGAAGAAATAAAATTACCGAATCGATTGTCTTAATGTATTCTTCTTTTAAGGCAAGGATCCGTTGCGCATTTTCGCTGATTCTGAGTTGATTTATTTCCGCTTGGCGGAAAAGAGTTTCAATGCCTTTTTTCGAAAAAAGCTCCAGAATAACTTCAATTCCCAAGTCGGCCTGAACGCATGGAATTTCTTTTGTATTCAGGAAACCTTTGATATAAGCCGTCGCCGGATAAGGCGTATTAAGTTGCGTAAAAGGTGGCGTTATCAGGAAAATTTTTGTCATCGAATAGTTCTTGCGGTAAAATTACTTTATATTTTACAAATACTGTTTAAACTGTCAGACTTGTTTCCTAAGCATTTGTTAAACCGATACGCTTAAGCATATTTTTGCTAATTTTACTGAAATTTTCAGACCAACACAATATGCCAACCGACTGTATCAGCTACCAAAATTCCGGATATTTCACACCAATTATAAATGATTATCTGGATAAAAAGCCGGAACTCGGGGCATTTTACAATCGATTTCCTTCAATTGAGAATTTTCGTGAGCAGATAAGTGAAAAACAATCGAATTTTCCCGGATCCAATCGTGAAACTTTGGCAAAAGTACTGAAAGAACAATATTCCGGAATAGAAATTTCTGCATTGACTTCTGAAAACATTTCGCTTTTAAAAAACCCGAACACTTTTACAGTCACAACCGGGCACCAGCTGAATTTATTCACCGGGCCATTGTATTTTCTGTATAAAATCATATCGGCCATAAACCTTTCAGCTGAATTAAAAGCAAAGTATCCTGATTATAACTTTGTCCCTGTTTATTGGATGGCAACAGAAGACCACGATTTTGAAGAAATCAATTATTTTAATTTTAAAGGAAAAAAATTCCGCTGGAACCGTGAATCTTCAGGTGCCGTCGGACGTTTATCCACAGAAGGCCTTCAGCAAGTCCTTGATTTTTTTGCGTGCGAAACCGGTGTCGGAAAAAATGCCGAAACATTAAAAAATCTCTTTGAGACTGCTTACATCAAACATGAAAACCTGGCAGAAGCGACACGGTTTCTGGCAAATGAACTTTTCGGAAATCATGGCTTGGTCATTATTGATGGCGATAATGCCGATTTAAAGCGTGAGTTCATTCCGTATATAAAAGAAGAACTGCTACATCAGGTTTCATATAAAGCGGTGACTGAAACCATTTCAAAAATGGATTATACGATTCAGGTAAATCCGCGTGAAATCAATCTTTTTTATCTGGACACAAACCTTCGCGAAAGGATAATTTTCGAAAACGGCCTTTATAAAATCAACAATACAAGCATAATTTTTACTGAAAAAGAGATCCTGGAAGAACTTGAAAATCATCCTGAGCGTTTCAGCCCAAATGTAATCATGCGCCCTTTATATGAAGAAGTAATCCTGCCAAACCTTTGCTATATTGGCGGCGGTGGCGAAATCGCATATTGGTTCGAGCTGAAATCATTTTTTGAGAAGGTCAATGTTACTTTTCCGATTTTGCTTTTACGTAATTCCGTTTTGCTTTCTACTGAAAAATTGGCCACAAAAGCAGATAAACTAGGGCTAAACTGGTCGGATTTATTTTTAAAACAATTCGAATTAAGCAATAAAAAAACCGCAGAGCTTTCTGAATTCCCAATCGATTTAAGCAAACAAAAAGAGGCTTTACAAAAGCAGTTTGAAGAATTGTACATTATTGCAGATAAAACCGACAAATCATTTTCAGGAGCTGTAAAAGCACAGGAAACCAAACAAATCAAAGGCTTGGAAAATCTTGAAAAGCGGCTTTTAAAAGCACAAAAAAGGAAACATGATTCAGAATTGCAACGCATTTTCGATTTACAGAATGAACTTTTTCCGTTTGGGAACTTACAGGAAAGGCAAACTAATTTCTCAGAATTCTACCTTGAATCAGGCACAGATTTAATTACAGAGCTTTTTTCAGCATTAAAGCCTTTGGAAAATAAATTTGATATTATCGTTTTTAAGCCTTAAAATTTACAATTCCGTTATATTATATATCCTTAAAGAAAAAGTTATCAATACGCAAACGTTTTCGTTAGGGATTATTTCTGGGCAATGTTAAATAGTGTTAATATTTATATAAATTTAGCACTAAATAACTAAAACCCATAGGCATGAATAAAAAATTACTCTTCCTTATTTTTATCGCTTTCACCGTTTTTACATCCAATGCACAAAGCATTTCAATTGTAGGTGAAGCCGTTGGCGGATGGCCGGATGATGATCCGTCAACTCCCGACACGCATATTATGTCAACAACTGATAATCAGAACTATACGATTTCAAATCTGATAGTTACAACTGCTGTTTCAGGCGGTGGCGCAAAATTCAGGCAGGATGGAGCATGGACATTAAATTGGGGCAATTCTGCATTTCCGAACGGCGTAGCAACTCAAAACGGAAGCAACATATTGACTGTTGCAGGAACATATGATGTTACTTTTAACCGAATAACGGGTGCTTATACATTTACTAATGTCGCGGCTTTTCCAAATATCGGAATCGTGGGAACTGTAAACGGAGTAGATGGATTTAATCTTCCCGATGTTGACATGACTACATTTGACGGAATAACTTACACTTTAAAAAACCACACTTTCCTGGCAGGCGAAGCAAAATTCAGACAGGATGATGCCTGGGCTACAAGTTGGGGATCAACTGCTTTTCCAAGCGGAACGGCAAATCTTGGCGGGGCAAATATTCCGGTTCCTGCAGGAATTTACACTGTTACATTTAACATCCAGACTGGAGCTTATTCTTTCGAATATCCAAAAATTGGAATACTTGGAACTGCTGTAAGCGCTGACGGATTTAGTGGCCCGGATATCGATTTAACAACAACCGATGGCGTTCATTATAAATTGATTAACCATGTATTTACAGATGGTGCAGCAAAATTCAGACAGGATGATGCATGGGACGTAAACTGGGGAAGCAATAATTTCCCAAGTGGAACGGGAACTTTGAATGGAAATGACATTCCTGTAACCGCCAATACTTATACTGTAAACTTTAACCGGGTTACTGGCGAATATTCTTTTGATGCTCCAATTGTTTTCCAAAACATAGGAATCATCGGAACGGCTGTCCTACAAACAGGATTTGATGGCGATGATATAGACATGACAACTACAGACGGAATTACATATACGCTACAAAATCATGTTTTTACAAACGGCGAAGCAAAATTCCGTTTGGCAGATGCATGGGATACAAGTTGGGGCGGGACAAATTTTCCAGCGGCTACGGCATCAATATCTGGTGCTAACATTCCAGTCACGGCAGGAACTTACACTGTAACATTCAACGTTAATACATTAGCATATTCATTTGTGGGATTGCCGGAATTTCCAACAGTAGGAATTCTCGGAACCGGAGTTAATGGAAGTTTCGACGGGCCAGATATTAATATGACTACTACCGATGGTGTTACGTATACTTTGATGAATCACACTTTTACAACTGGTTTTGCAAAATTCCGTCAGGATGATGCATGGAGCCTTAACTGGGGAAGCACTGATTTTCCTTCAGGAACAGGAAATTTGGACGGCCAGAACATTCCGGTTTTAGCCGGGATATTCAATGTAACTTTTAACAGAATAACCCAAGAATATAACTTTTCAATTGTTGGTGAGTTTCCGTCTGTAGGAATTCTTGGAACTGCTGTAAGCGGTGATGGAGGTTTTGGCAATCCCGATGTAGATATGGCAACTACAAACGGTATTGTTTATACTTTAAATGACCTTACGCTTTTAGCAGGTGAATTGAAATTTAGACAAAATGATAGTTGGGATTTGAGTTGGGGCGGCAGTGCTTTTCCCGACGGAACGGCTGTCGAAAACGGTGACAATATTGTAGCAACCGCCGGGACGTATAATGTCACTTTCAACAGGCTTACACTGGCTTACAGTTTTTCTGGAGACTCGTTCGCAGACATTGCACTTGTTGGCGATGCTGTTGGAAGCTGGGACAATGGTGCGTTTCTTATTACAACCGATGGTATAAATTATACAAAAGATGCGCTTGAATTGTTTGAAGGCGATGCTAAATTCCGTCAAGGAAATGACTGGAACGGAAATAACTGGGGAAGTTTTGCTTTTCCAACCGGAACAGGAACTCATAATGGCGATAATATTCCGGTACTCGCAAATAGATATAATGTAGTATTCAATAATCAATCGGGTGATTACGCTTTTAACTTTGTAAGAATCGGTATTCTGGGAACGGCTGTTAACAGTTTTGATGTTGCCGATACAGATTTGACAACCGTAGACGGAATCAACTATTCAATTACGCTTACTCTTAACCCGGGAGAATTCAAGCTTCGTGAAAATGATAACTGGACGGTTAACTGGGGCGGAGATAATTTCCCAACCGATACATATATTCAGGGTGGAAACAATATTGCAGTTTCAGAGGCTGGTGAATACAGCATTACTTTCAACAGGATTACTGGTGAATTTACAGCGACATTCTTAAGTGTAAACGAAATCCAAAGTAATTCTTTCAAGGTTTATCCAAACCCATCGAATACTGTATGGAATTTTAATTCTTCCATAAATGAAATCAAATCGGTTCAGATTATTGATGTTTTAGGAAAAGTAATCCTTATAAAAAACACTTCCGGTCTTGAAGCAAAAATCGACGCTTCATCGTTGCCAAACGGAATGTATTTCGCAAGGATTTCTACCGAAAAAGCAAACCAGACAATAAAAGTCATTAAAAATTAGTAGCTTATATTGGTTTAAATCAAATCCCCTGATGATATGCATCAGGGGATTTTTTATTATTCCGAAAATGCAATCTAAAAATGCATTCAGTTTTAATATTCCATTATAAAAACCTACTTTTGCACCCACTTAAGGCCAAAGGCCCAACAGAACGAAGTTAAATTTTAAAAATTACTATGGCAACTAATAGAACATTTACCATGATTAAGCCTGATGCTGTCGAAAACGGACACATCGGAAACATTTTAAAAATGATCACTGACGGTGGTTTCAAAATCGTTTCATTGAAATTAACCCAATTAACAACGGCTGACGCAAAGAAATTTTATGCAGTTCACTCAGAACGTCCGTTTTACGGAGAATTGGTTGAATTCATGTCAAGAGGTCCGATCGTAGCTGCGATCCTTGAAAAAGAAAATGCTGTTGAAGATTTCCGTAAATTGATCGGGGCTACAAATCCGGCAGAAGCTGCCGAAGGAACTATCCGTAAAGCATACGCAACTTCAATTGGAGAAAATGCAGTTCACGGTTCTGACAGTGATGAGAATGCAGCTATCGAAGGTGCTTTCCACTTTGCAGGAAGAGAAGAATTCTAATCTATCGAAATTCAAAATAAAAAAATCCCGGTTCAATGAACCGGGATTTTTTTGTGCTTTTTGATAAAATTTAATTCGTTAATATTCTGCTTAGATCGTTTGCAATAGTATACTTATACATGCAAACTACCATTTTAAAAAAATACGGTTTTTCCGTACTCAATATATTTTTATTTTTCATAGGGATGAATTCGCCCCTTCCCTGAAGGAAAAATACAACTCTTCCAAACATCAAGCATGATGAAAAACCACAATTAACATATTTCAGACCTAAAGTAAGCATTATTTCTCAAAAGAATTTATCTCAAAACAACATCCTTTATAACTTCGCGCCTAAGTTCCTCGTTCATCATTTTGACGATTTTGTCTTTTCCATAACTGAGTTCCTCACGAAGTACGGCCGACGAAAGTTCAACATATAACGTTGTTCCTTTGAGCGTAACTTCTTTCGTATAACTTTTTACTCCATTTCCCATAAGTGAAAGCCAGGCTTCCTTAACCGCAATTTTATCCATTCCGGGCTGGAGCTTGTTTTGCATGATGATTTCTTTCAATACATCGCCAATTGGGCTTTCGTTACTTAATCGCTTCGCCATTATTTTAAACTAAACGGAATTGATTTCTTATAATGGTATTCAAGATCCTGTTCATTTTTGAGGACTAACTCAGAATCGGAAATCTCAAGGATTTGCTCTTTCCATTTACCGTACACGGTAGTGTATCCGATGAAAAAATAGTCTTTATCCTGAATGATTTGTACTTCTTCGGAAACATCGTTTGCTTTGTATGTTCCGTCAAATTGCGGCATGACTTTTTTACGAAAACCAACGTTACCTTTAATCTCAAAATAATCTACCGTTTCGTTGATTTTATACTCTTTTTTATTTCCACCAGGTAAGATGACTTTTTGAATTTCCCAATATCCATTGATTTTTGGAATATCATTCGTACTAATTTTCTGTTGACAGGAAACCAACACGATGGCTAAAAAAAGAGTAACTACACTATTTTTCATTTTCAGGTTCTATTTAAAAAACGAATCCACAAATTCGTTTTTGTTAAAAACCTGCAAGTCATTAATTCCTTCGCCAACGCCAATATAGCGTACCGGAATTTGGAATTGATCTGAAATCCCGATAACAACGCCGCCTTTTGCGGTTCCGTCGAGTTTGGTAACGGCTAATGAAGTAACTTCGGTTGCCGCTGTAAACTGTTTTGCCTGTTCGAAAGCATTTTGGCCGGTTGAACCGTCAAGAACAAGCATTACGTCGTGTGGCGCGTCAGAAACAACTTTTTGCATGACGCGTTTCACTTTTGTAAGCTCACTCATCAGGTTGATTTTGTTGTGAAGGCGTCCGGCGGTATCAATAATTACAACATCTGCATTTTGGGCTACGGCCGATTGCAATGTATCAAAGGCAACTGACGCAGGATCGCTTCCCATTTGCTGTTTTACCAATGGAACACCAACTCTATCGGCCCAGATTTGCAATTGGTCGATTGCAGCGGCACGAAAGGTATCGGCAGCACCAAGAACAACGCTGTATCCTTGTTTTTTTAATTGACTTGCCAATTTTCCGATAGTTGTGGTTTTACCTACGCCGTTTACCCCAACGACCATGATTACGTATGGTTTAGCTTGCGGAACGGAAAAATCGTCAATATTATCGTCATTGGTTTCTGAAAGCAGGCCTGCAATTTCTTCGCGGAGGATTTTGTTAAGTTCGTCTGTTCCGAGATATTTGTCTTCGGCAACGCGTTTTTCGATGCGCTCGATGATTTTAAGAGTTGTATTTACACCAACATCAGAACTCACAAGGATTTCCTCTAGATTATCAAGAACCTCATCATCGACTTTTGATTTTCCGGCGACGGCTTTGGTGAGTTTGGAAAAAAATGATGTTTTTGATTTCTCAAGCCCTTTGTCGAGGGTTTCTTTTTCCTGTTCAGTGAACGCGGGTTGTTCTTTTTTATCGGAAGAAAATAGTTTTTTGAAAAAGCTCATTGTTTTATTGGTTTTGTCGAATGTCGAATGACAAATGACCAACGACAGTATCTATAAAAAATCGTTTATCACTCTCCGTTCAACATTCGTCGTTCGACATTTGTCGTATTAGCCCGGATAGCAGCGGAA
Source organism: uncultured Flavobacterium sp. (assembly GCA_964605595.1). Classification (GTDB taxonomy): domain Bacteria; phylum Bacteroidota; class Bacteroidia; order Flavobacteriales; family Flavobacteriaceae; genus Flavobacterium. Next base: position 8,382 of record CAZSDN010000110.1, read on the forward strand.
AGCCCGCAGTTGGAAATGCCTGCTTTTTGATGCTTATGACGGCGACCGCAGGAAGCCGGAAGAAGTATACAAAAAGCGCATGACCAGCGAGGACTTGCAGCGCATAGCCGGATAAGCTGTACAAATATAAAACAAAAAAGCTACTTTCGGATGAAAGTAGCTCTCTGTATAATGTAAAAGATAATTATTTCTTTTTCAAGAATTCGTCAACGGCTTCCGGAGACATAATAGCTTCAACGAAAGTGTAAGCTCCTGTTTTTGGAGATTTCACCATTTTGATGGCTTTTGATAATCTTTTAGACTGAGTCTGTAGGGTTGCTACGGTTTTCTTTGCCATGACTTATTATTATTTAATTTCTTTATGAACGGTTACACGTTTCAAGATCGGATTGAATTTTTTGATTTCAAGACGGTCCGGAGTATTTTTCTTGTTTTTGGTAGTAATATATCTTGAAGTTCCTGCCACACCTGAAGTCTTGTGCTCAGTACATTCTAAAATTACCTGGATTC
>CAZSDN010000111.1:0-8441 GCA_964605595.1 uncultured Flavobacterium sp.
CCATCTTTATCGTCTATCGCTCATGAATTGTCGTAGTTATTTTGTCGCAGGTCCTTACGACATCGCCTACGCCGCTTCACGCGGCATCTCGTTCTCCCCCGAACGCCGGGCAACCGCCCACGCGGCGGAAATCGCACAAACCCGGGAGGACATTAAGAAAGGCATCGAGACAATTGGCCAGAACCACGGCATCCCCGCTGAGCGTATTGCCCAGGCGGTGGAGCACGAGGTACGACGTGCCCGCCGCCTATGGTGCGCCTGGATGGGTGCGCGTTCCCGCTGCATGTCCAGCGCCATTACCGGTCCCGCGAACTTCCCCGCCCAAAGGATGACCAAATGCTGGGATATCGAAAGACGGCGCGGTCAGGAGTTCTACGCCGCCGTTGGGCTCGCTAAATGCCGGGCGATCAAGCGCATGGGCATCCCCAGAACCGGGGGCGGCATCCGCACGGGCGAGGCCGGGGCGGCCGAGGCGCTCACCCACGAGATCAAGACGGAAGAACGCGCCCATGCCTGCATGGTGGGCACCAACAAGGTGCTGCGCCAATACCGGGAGGCCAATGACCGCCGGAAGGCCCTGGCCGACCTTGGCCTTCAGTCGCAGACGATCGAGAACTTGTTGGCCCGCATCCCTGACGGCAGGACCCGCGGCTTTGAGCAGTTCTCGCTCGCAAACTCCTCGGCGAATATCCGCCGGCTCAAGCAGCAACTCAAGGCTGCACTGGCACTTGCCAGCACCGGCAAGGACTGGGGCTGGGAGCAAGGCGAGATGTTGGCCAAGGTGGAGGACGGGCGGGTCTGGCTGGTGTTCCCCGGCAAGCCCGATGCCGAGACGATCAGCCGCCTCAAACGCTCGGCCTTCAAGTGGTCGCCCAGCCGCACCGCCTGGGTACGGGCCGACACACAGGCCGCGCGCTGGGCAGCCAATCAGTTCAAGGTCGCGGCCTGATCTTCTTATCCCCTACCCACAAGGAGGCCCCATGGCCCATATCCAAGTGAAGTTCACCCACCCCAAGTCCGGCGCCGTCATCTACGGGATTGCCGACACCTACTCAGAGAACGGAAAAGCCGCGCTTGCCCACGGGCACCTGATCGTCGAGGACTCAATCCTGCTCGATCGGTATGAGGTGCCGGAGTCGTCGGTCACGGACATCCACGACCCCTACCCCAACGAATACGACCGTCATGTGGACGCCGCGCTGGATGCGGCGATCGAGGTGGCCAAGACCGTCAGGGGCGTCCAGCCTGGCGCGCTGGTCGCCTGCCCGGTTGGCGACGGCTACGCCTGGTATGTCGTGACCAAAACCACGGCCAAGACTGCGACCCTCGCCTGGCGGGGGTTCTGCCAGGACCGTTGGACCGACCGGATATTCCAAAGCGGCGGGAAGTTCCCGCTCGACATCGTGGCTCGCTGCTTGTTCCACCCCTAAGAGGATCCCCCGCATCCCCTCGCCGGCACCTCCGTGGCGCCGGCTTTTTCACATGCCCCTTGAGACAACCCCATGAAACCCCTATCCCCCGCCCGCCTGCTGCCGACCGTGATCGAGGAGATCGCTCAGGACGCCGGCAAGGCCCGCCTGTGCCGGATGCCGGTCAAGGTCGTGGCCATCAGCGACAACACCAATGGGTTCGGCCTGCGCGGTCATGTGCTGGTCGCCCGCGATGGCCAAGCCTTCGAGGGCGGCCTCAACCACCTGCACCACCTGACGGTCGGTCAGGCGATCAACCTGGAGGTCGTGACCGACCTGCCGCCCGACAAGTTCCCGTCCTTGACGGCCATGGTCGGCTACGGGTTCGAGATCCCCCGCAAGCTTCCCCCGGCGCCGCCGGCGGTCGTCAAGGCTGTCTGGGGCGCTTCCGCCGGCTGACACCCCTGTCCCATTCCCTTGCCGGGCGGCGCGTGCTGCCCGGCTTTCCCGTCGGTTCCACCCTCTTCTGGAGATTCCCACCATGTCGAAACCCAACCTCTTCCTCCACCGCGGCGGCGCCCTGGTCTCGGCCGAACAACTGGCCGAGGTGCCGGTCCCCAACCGCACCGCCTCCTGGTGCCCGGTGGCGCACCACACGCTACTCGCACAGGTCGAGAGCAGCCTGACCGCCTCCGGCCTGACCATCACCCACGGGCGCCACGCTCTGTCCCAGGGTGGCGCCCGCTACTTCGGCATCCTCGATGTACAAGCCGGCGGCGGCGCCGGCGCGCCGGACTGGACCATGACGGTCGGGGTCCGAAACAGCCACGACCAGTCGTTCCCGGCAGGCCTTTGCCTCGGATCCAAGGTGTTCGTCTGCGATAACTTGGCGTTTTCGTCGGAGGTGGTGCTGGCACGGAAGCACACCTCGTTCATCCTGCGCGACCTGCCGGGGCTGGCGATGAAGGCCGTCGGCCGGCTGCTCGACGCCCGTGGTCAGCAGGAGCGGCGGATCGGGGCATATAAGAGCTTCGAAATGAACGATATGCAGGCGCATGACCTGTTGGTCCGGGCCTGCGAGGTCGGCGCCCTGCCGTCGCGCTGGTTGATGAACGCCGTCAAAGAGTTCCACACCCCGTGCCACCCGGAACACGCCAAAGACGGCAAGACCGGCTGGCGGTTGTTCAATGCCTGCACCGAGGCGCTGAAGGGATCATCCGACCTCCACGCGCTGCCGGGGCGAACTGGCAAGCTCCACGGGCTCCTGGATGCCGCCTGCGGGGTGTTCACCCATGTCGTGGATGGGGAGGAGCGGTTGGTGCGCCGGGTGGAGGCTGAGCCGGCGCCGGAACTGGCGATGGCAGCGTAAGTCCTGGCACGGCATTCCCTCCCCCTCCCATCCCAGGCTTAATCCATGGACTACCTGCTCTTCACTTGCTTTAGTCTGATCGCCCTGTATCACTTGCTTATTTGCATCCAACGCCGGAAACGCCCGCATTGGAGCGCCGGAATCAACATGGCCCTCGCCGGCATCATCTGCCCACTGGCGGCCATCGGAATTCTGTTCATTGCGCTCGGCGTGCTACTTGTCCTGTGATCCCTTCTCCCCCCCTCGCACTGCCGGATGTCCGGTGGCGCCAATCCTCCGGCGCCCGTGTGGGCTCCGGATCCCCTTTCCTGGAAAACCGTCATGAACAACATCATCAATCTCTTCGTCATCGTCTTCGCCAAAATCCGCGACGCCCTGCGCGCCAACCCCTGGGGCATCCCCGTGCCCGCCATGGTGGCGGCACTGGTCGTCGGCGCCGCAGTGGTCGTCAAATTCTTGCCATTCGTGCTGCTGCTGGGGGCGGCGGGGGTGGTCGTGGCGGTGGCAGCCTGGAACACCAAACAGGCAGATTGCAATTGAAAATCGCATGCCCAGATCCACCTCATGTTGCACGTCGCATCCTCCGAAGGATAATGCCCGACACCCACTCCACTACCGATGCCTAAACAAAAAAACAAGGCCGCCGTTCCAACACCCTCTTCTTCGGAGAAAAGTTGCTTTGAAGAAGATGGATTCTGGCATCATCAGTACTTGGCCCACTATGGCGCGCTCCTTGTCGTTGAACATCCAAAGGCAGTGACGGCTGACGATTTGATAGCCATTCTCAGCATAGAAAAAATCATCAACATCACCCACTGGGCACTTGAACTTGGCCCGACAGCCACAAACCGGCATCTCGCCATGACAGTGTTTTTGGCCATTGATCAAGATCCGAATTCTCACGCTGATGTGGACAAATCTTCGGCGGATACGACACGAAAATTTCTTCAAAGATCTAACCGTCTTTGTGATGAATCGGGCATATCTGATGCAACGCTTCCCGCCCCCCTGACATGGCTCAAACAACTATGGGAATTGAAGACATGTGAGCCCTCGAATACATACAAGGTCACAGCGGCTCATGATGTCCGAGCATGGTTCAGAACAAACCTTTCCGTGTTTCGGGAATTGAAACTATACGAACGAAAGGCAAGCCAGGCAGACCTCAATTACCTGCAAGCGCAATTGGACCCAGAACGCGGAAACCACACCAAGTATCCGCTCGTGGCGGGCAAATGGAAGGCGTCAATTAACCTACGTTTTCTCCATGTCATGAGTTTGGAAGACGCGACACGCAAGGCTTTCGTCATCAAAGCGAGTCCTTTCGTCCGTCCACAAAGGCAAGAAGTCTGGAATGGGATGCGCGTCGCCATCCATGGGCGCACTCAACCCGAAAAATATGCAGGAGGAAGACCCCCAGACCCATTGAAACCTTGGGAAATGGCGGCAGTCAAGGCAATCCAAGCCTATGAAAACACAAGGCGAGACTACAAGGCGGTAGCAAATCTTGTTTCTGAAAAATTTCCGTCGATAAAAAAAGGGGCCTACAAAGAAGTCCGGAAACTCGTTACGCGCTTGAACCACCGCAAAGATAATCCCATAGCACGACCCACCATGAAATGACGGAGGAACTGTTCCTCCAGCAAAATTTCGCTGTCTCTACGCCCTCCCCTGCAAATGCAGGGGATTTTCATTGCCATAACGACGGAATAACTGTTTTTCCATCTATTTTTCGCGTCATTTAGCAAAAAACTTTGTCTTAGCCTTCCGTCCGACTTGGCATTCAACAGCAGGACTTCTCCCTGCGGCCACGTTCAGGAGGAAAGACAATGCGTGATCAACCACGCGAGACCCCAACCACCACGCCCCCCATCACAACTCTGGAGTTGATCGATGGGGCTCTAGCTCGAGGCTGGCACCTCGGTATCACCAATGAAGGCAGGCCGCTACGCGCGGCCACCCGCAAGGAACTCTGGAACGAGGCCTTTGCCCCCGCCAAGCCTGGCCGCGACATCGTCATCCTGACCGGACGCAGGTCAAAACTCTGGGCGATCGAGTTGCGCCCGACCCACGGATGCACCTTGGAAATCAACGCTTTCCCCAAAACGGTGATGGCCGTTTCGCCGATCAGAACATTTTTGTTCTTCTCCCCTCCTCCAAACAGGCTGCCTAGCCGGGAAGCCACCTCACTCAAGGGGGTGGTCATCCACGGCGAAGGCTCTGCCGTGCCGCTCGTCGGGCGCGACGGTTGGCGGGGGAGCCAGTGGCCAGAGGGATACGCCCCTGACGAGATTGCGCTGGCTAAGTTCCCCAGCCAAGTCCAGGTCATGCTTTGGACGGCAGACGGGAGGAAGGTATGAACCCTCACCTCTCATCTGAGTTCTTGGGAAAGACTCCCACCGATTCTGATGGCTTAACCCACCTTCAATCAAAGAGCTACAAGGTTTCCGTCCGGAATAACCGCATCTGCGCCCAACCTATCCGCAAAAACACCAAGCCGGACCCCTTCGACCACACCTCCCCTAATCGCTCTGGCTTCCCCTCTTGGGGGGCTGCGCAAATCGCCAAGGCCATGGACTTCCGTGACTCCCTCGACCCATACCAGCCCGCCCTCATCCCGGGCATGTCGGTTATTGCCAGGTTCGACCTCCGCTCGCTCCCGCCGCGCGAATGGCCTCGTGTGCGCAATAAGTTGTGCGATCGGCTCGAGTATCGGTTCAAGCAATACCCCCTGGTCGTGGCCTGTCGACTGGAGCCAACCTACGACGATCAGCCCCACGTCCACCTGTGGATCGCCGGCGTCCCACCCTTCACTGCGAACTCCAAGAACGGTCGGTGGTTCCGTAAAACCTGTTGCGAACTGGTAAACCGGCTTGATGCCAACGGCCTACCGGATCCGAACTTTTATGCCCACGGCACCTGGGTCGAGATCTGCCGGAACCCCATGGCACATCTCAACTACATGGGCAAGTCGTTGGACACAATCAAGGGACGCCGCCGTGGCGCGCCAATCCCCCCGGAATGGGATGGTGCCGGCCGGGCTTTCTGTGTCCGCGGCAGAAAGCATTTGAGGTTTGCCTTTCCAGAGATCGACAATCTGTCCTTCAGGGACTTTCTCATCGTCAAGGAGATGGCGTTTAGGGAGCGTAAGGCACTCAGGGTCAGCCGCTGGAACAAGACGGCGTTGCCTACCCCTGAACGGATGTATGCCGACGCCGTCGCATCCGTTGATCGACGTCTCGCCAAAGGGGAACCCGTGAACGACCAACGCATCACCCTCACCTTCAGGCCTGAGGTCTGGAAGCTCCTTGTCGAGAAACTGAACCTCTGCCAGAACAGCGACAACCTGTTCAGCGACTTCCTTCCCGAGGTCTACCAGGAGGCGCGAGATAAATGGACCCAGCAACGCGCCCGGAAGCGTCTCCGTAAGGCGAAGCGGAAGCGCCAGAAACGTACGCAGCCGAAGCACGCCGACCATCGCTCCTCCGCCAGCACCCCGCCCGCCACGCCTCCCAGCCCGACCCCTGAGCCCCGATGACCATGACCACCCCTCCGACCACTGAGCTCCCCACCCTGGCCTCCCAGCCCGACACGACGCCCTCCGGCCTCCCGGTGATGCTCCTATCGACCGGCCCCTCGGATGGCCCTGGCATGGTCGTCAAATTCGAGTGCATCTGTCCGGACTTCGCGCGGGGTGAACAGCTCTTCCAGATGTTCGCCGCCGCCTTGGCGGCCGCCGCGATGCCAAACGGCGCCCCGTATGGCAAGAGCGAGCTGGAATCCGGGCCTTGGGGCGCAACCAACGCCATCGGAGCCACGAACCCAACTGTGACGCCGGGCAGCGCCGGTCCAAATCGTGAACCCCTCACCTACCGTGACGCGGCACGCGAACTCGGCGTCAGCGAACGAACTGTCTTCACCCATGTGAAGAACAAAACCCTGCGCTCCTTCAAGATCGGCAATGCGGTCCGTATTCCACGCGACGCCATCGACGAGTTCATTGCGCATGGCGGAACCTCAAGCAAAGAGTGCAGTTGACTACGGTCACCTTGAACCGGCCGCTTCCCCGGCCAGCGTCAAGACCCAGCACCCCACCGTGAACGGCGGCCAAAGGCCTGTGCCTTCGCCCCCACCAACCTCTTCCACAAGGAGCCATACCTATGGCAAGTTTGACCAAACTAAACAGCGGCATGCGCCGGATCCAATTCATCCACCCGTCGAGCAACAAACGCCTGGCGATCTACCTCGGCAAGATGCCCGAGCGTCTGGCCAAATCGGTGAAGGCGAATATCGAGACGATCATCGCCTGCAAAGCCGCGGGCGTCGCGCTTGACACCGACACCGCCGGCTGGCTGGCGAAGATCAGCGACGATCTGCAGACCAAGCTCGCGGCCGTCGGCCTGTGCGATCCGCTGACGAATACCCGGGCCCACGCCTTCGTCCACGCCTATATGGAGACCAAAGCCGCGCTGAAGCCAGCCAGCAGGAACCGCATGGACTACGCGATCGAAAAACTGCTGGCCTTCCTCCCTGAAACGATAGCCCTGCGTGAGGTTACCGAGGGCCATGCTGATGACTGGCATACGGGGATGGTGAACGCCGGCTTGAAGGACGCCACCCGACGCACCTATGCCCAGGTCGCCAAGCAGATCTTTAAATCCGCCGTCCGCAAGGGATTGATCCCCAGCAACCCGTTCCAGGACCTCAAAACCGGCGCCGTGGTGGCGAAGAAGCACCACCTCTCGGAAGCCGAGGCCAGCAAGCTCCTCTTCGCCTGCCCCGACCACCGCTGGCGCACGCTCTTCGCCCTCACCCGGTACGCCGGCCTCCGCTGCCCGAGCGAGACTCACGGCTTGACCTGGAAAGACATCGACTGGGACAAACGCCGGATGCTCGTCCGGTCGCCCAAGACGGAGAGGTTTGAAGGCCACGAGGAACGGGAGGTCCCGATCATCCCCCGCCTGCTGCCGATCTTGGAGGATGCCTTCGCCCGGGCGACGGACAAGCACGGCCGGGTGGTTGAACTCAGCCGGAACAACCTGCCGAGGGGCATGCGGAAGATCCGGAAGCGGGCGAAGATCGCCCACTGGGCCAAGCTCTTCAACAGCCAGCGTGCGTCCTGTGAGACTGATTGGCTGGCTGACCACCCCGAGCACGTGGTCTCCAAGGCCATCGGCCATGACGTGGCGGTCGGGCGTCGCCATTATTCACAACTCACGGAAGAAACGCTAGTTAAGATGTCGAATCCCAAAGAACAGAAGAAGGCGGCGTAAAACGACGCACTGAACGTCAATGACCCGGAGGTGGACTCGCGATCCACCTCCGGGTTTTCTCGTTGAAATGATGTGATTAGCCCCCTATGCGTCGTGTGCAGAATACGACGCAGTAAGCCGCTGCAAGGAGCAGAATGGAGCAGAAAACACCCAACCCGACCTCCAACATCCGAAGTCGACAGTGCAACAAAAAACCCCGCTTTTTGCGGGGTTTTTCTGCATCTTGCGATGTCTTGCTGAAGTGGAGATAAGGGGATTCGAACCCCTGACCTGTTCATTGCGAACGAACCGCTCTACCAACTGAGCTATATCCCCGAACAGAAGAGAGATTAAAGCAAAAGACAGGGGGAGTAGGCAATCGGAATTCTTTACCGTTTTTGAGGCAACAGG
>CAZSDN010000112.1:0-8411 GCA_964605595.1 uncultured Flavobacterium sp.
GTTTTAATCAGTAATTATTATATTTAACAACTGTCTCAAAAGAGGGAAGGCTACACATATACATAAAAGAAATTATTGTGAAAAACAAAACTTGTTATTGTTAAAGTTTCATTAGTTTGTTGTAAAGATTTAAGCCCATTAACACCATAGTTACTTACAATTTGTCCATTGTAATCAATTTTTACTATTGCATTAGTTGAAATAAAATAGTAATTATTATTAACTAATAATCCATTTTTTACTTCAATATTTTTATTGTATTTCATTATGCCTGAACTGCCAAATGCATCATCTAAAATATAAGTTTGCGAAAACATATTTATATTAAATACAAAGACGATTAAAATTAGTATTGTTTTCATTGCATAATTTTTTAAACCCTAAAATGAAAGGTTAAATTAATCCACTAATTTAGTTAAAATTTTAGATATTTAAATGGCTATTTGAAGTTCCATCATTTCATTGGATGTTTTGAGAATTTTGCGTAAACTCGGTTTTAGCGGTTCGTCGTTTTTCCCAATCTAATAAGAAGCCCGTCCAATATTTCATCATTGTCATCTAATAAATGGTCTTGAATATAAATATCAGGTTTTACGCCTTTTAATTCTTTATCTCCATTTACTCTGACAATATAGCCTTTGGGTACTTTAACCGTGATTCCAGTTTGAGGGAGCGTATATGAAAATTGCGAGGCATATAATGTTGGCACATCACCTGTTTCCTCGCCAACAATTTTTCCGAATTTATAGTCTTGGATAAGTGCTGCACTTACAGCAGCCATAGAATAAGTCTGCCTGTTTACAAGAACGTAAACGTTACCGTTATATCTTTTTGATTTTGCTACCGGGTTATAAGACGGAAAATCGTATTTGAAGATTTGGCCATCCACATTTTTTAAAATCTTCCTTGAGTATCCATCCGTAGTATCGGTTTGTAAAAGAGTGTGTTCTTTTAATATCTTACTTGTCTTAACTGAAAAGTCCGAATACCATCTGAAAGGCTTATTTGCAATATACGAAATTAAGTAATCACTGTATGCATTATGCCCGCCCGGGTTATTCCTTAGGTCAATAATCAGTTTTTTAACTTTATGTTCTTTAATTACAGTGAATGTTGAGTCAATGAACTTTTTAAATAATTCTTCCCCATTTGTTTGATTACTGCCAAATTGGCCTGCATTGAGGTAAGCAATATCGCCATATAATTTTACTGTTTTTTTCGGGTTTACAAGTTCTCCTTTTCTGTTAACTTCATAGTCCATTACAGAAATTGAACCAACCTCCAAGTTGATCATTTCGTTATTCTTATTCTTGATTTGAACATCCCAATTGTCTTTTCGTCCATTCAACTGGAAAAACAATCTGGGAAATGACCAGAACTCTATTTTGGCTTTTTTAAAATATTCTCTTTCGGCTGAAACAAAAGGATATAATTGTTGAAGTATATCATTTATTGGTTTATTATCAATGCTCATTAGTTCATCTCCGACAGTAATTTTTGTATCAGCAGAAAAATTCTTGCGTATAAAAACCCTTTCGTTTTCAAAAGCCAGCTCTAATGGAAATACAGTACCTCCACTATATGCATATTCTATATAAGGTTTTGCAGGAAAATCTATTTCACAATGCCCTGTATTGGAGTGGCTTACTAATTTTTGATACAGGGAAATTGTTTCCAAAAGTGTCAATGTATCTGCCGTTACGCTTGATTTTAGGTGGTTAAACAAACTATCGTATTCTTCCTTGCTTTTAAAGGCAAAGAGATTATAATGTGTCGCCTGCAAAGACTGATATAAATAGTCAAAGTCGTCTTTTACGGCTTGGTTGGATAATTCGGAGGATGTGTTTTGTGCATATGAAATTTTGCTTAAGAATAGAATTAGGAGTAATACAAATTGAAACTTCATTTAGTTGAATTTTGATGTTCTGTTTTAAAATCACCGCTGGCGTTCCGTGGCTTTTGTTTGTGTCAGTTTACAAGCTCATATACGTCTGTTGCAGGCTTGGGCCGAGTATTTGGTGAAGATAAAAAGATTTATTGGAATAATCGTGCGGTGATTTTGCTCTGTGTGATAGCGAAAAACTGCTGTTATGTGCTGTTTTTATTTGTAGTGTTCGTAAAATTTGTTGTTAAACAGTTCGGTAGGGTCGTATTTTAGTTTAAGTTGAAAAAATATTTCTGCATTTGGATACGATTTTCTCATTTTGCTTTTGTCAATATGCAAACGATATGGTAAGTAAAAAGTTCCTCCGTTTTTCAATGCGGAATCTACAAGTTGGTTTGTCAGTTTTTTCATTTCTATTTCTTGTTCGTAGGTTTTCTTTTGGTTGAACAAGAGTACAAAACCAAATACATTTTCTCGCGCATAACTCAAATAACTATCATTATCTTGGTAAACGCCACGGATAGTTATATTGAGTAAGTCGATTTTTGAGTTTTTCAAAATGGGTTTCATATCTGAAATGAATTGATTAAAATTCCTTTCCGGGATAAAATATTCTTGAAGTAAGTCGGTCGAAGAATTGTCTTTGTTCGCAATGAGCGAAACGTGGTCATTTAAAAGCTCATTTCTGGAATAAATTTCATTTTTAGAAACTTTATTCATTCCAGTTTCCAAATCCCAACGAAGACGTTTTCCATATTCACTGTTTACACTTCCTCTAAATACCAATCTTTGCGTTTCGGTACTTTTTTCGTTTTGTAAAGTTGGAATAGTTGCATTCACTTTTTCAAAGAAATTTAATGTTGCTTCTTCTAAAAAATGTTTGTCAGAAATCCGTAATCTACCGAATACGAGATTTACATTTGGATTTTCTGAAATAAACTTTTTGTAATATCTTATGTAGTTATCAGGACTTAAACGGATGTATTTATATTGTAAGGTTTCGTTTTCTACAACTTTTAATTTTATGTCCAAGACAATCCCAAACAAACCATAACCCCCGATTACCAATTTGAAAAGTTCAGCGTTTTCCTGTCTGCTACAATTGATAATTTCTCCGTTTTCGTTCATTAAAGTAAAAGAAATAACACTTGAAGAAATGGGTGGTAAGTCTTTTTGCCAACCGTGCCCATTTACACTTATTGAACCGCCTATTGAGAATGAACTGAATGCTTGCATTACGGCAATTGATTTGCCATACTTATCCAAATATTTTAAAGCATCTTCCCACAATGCACCAGAGCCAATTGTTAGAATATTGTTCTTAGCGTCTAATTCCATTTGCTTGTAAGGAAGCATGTCCAGTGTAATTCCGTTCGTATAAATAGTGTGTCCGCCCATACTATGTTTCGCACCTGCAATAGAAATTTTAAGATTATTTTCTTTTGCGTATTTCAGGACGTTTTTGAGTTGAATTTCAATCTCTTTTTTGTCATTAGGAGCTTGAATAATTGTGTCTATTTTAGTTAAGTTCAACTGACTTGCATCATTTGTATAACCTTTTGGAATTTCAATGTTCACATTCCTTTCATTCCATTTTGTTTTTAGAATATGAAAAGTTGGAATAGATAGAAATATAATTACCGTCAAAGTTCCGATTATCCAAAAGTGTTTTTTCTTCATTTATCTTTCTTTCTTTTTCGGGGCGTGATTTGAAATAGTATATAACGTCCTGTGACTTAGCGCCTGTTGCGGGTTCAGGAACTAAGTATTTTCGGTGAATATAAAAAGATTTATTGGATAATCGTGCGGTGATTTTACTCTGTGTGATAGCGTAAAACCGCTGTTAGCGGCGGATGTTATTTTATTAGCCTTTCACACCTATTTTCGGATAATGCTTAACAGGAAAATTTACCGAATTTGCAATAAAACAATATTCACTTGCTTTTTTATGTAATTCAAGAGCTTTTTCAACCATTTCTTGACTTTTAACAGTTATGTTTGGATTTAGCATTACCTCTTTGAAGTATCCTTTTCCGTCTTTTTCTTCCAACATAATTCCTTCTGCAATATCAGTATATTCTTCTACAACAATATTATTTACAGAACAAAAATGTAGATACCACAACATATGACATGATGAAAGAGATGAAACAAGGAAGTCTTCAGGATTATGTTTGTTTTTTTCTCCCCGAAAAGCCGGATCAGAAGACCCTTTAATTATTGGTTTATTTTCAATAATTATGTTATGACTTCTCTCGTAGTTTTTATAATTGTCAGTTCCGAAACCATTGTTGCCCGTCCATTCAATTTTCGATTGATATTTGTGTTCTTTCATTGTAGTACGATTTTTAGGTATAATTTAATAACTTATTGAACAATAGCGCAAAACTGTTAGCAAACGTTCTTTATTGAATTTTGAATAAGTTTATAGTATAATCGAGTAATTTTCTATCTCCATATTGCCCGTGTCCGGGTACGATGACTTTTACATCCGGATAATTATTTTTAACCTTTTCAACAGTATTTGACCATTTTGCAACATTTGCATCACCCAGGTATCCTTTAGTTGCATTCAACTCTTTTATTAAACAACCGCCAAACATCACATTTTCATTGGGAAAGTATCCAACTACATTATCCTTTGTATGACCTTCTCCAAAAAACCTCACAATAACTTTTTGCTCGCCAATTTTTAAATTAAGTGAATCAGAAAAGGTATTTATAGGAACAACAAAATTACTTTCCTTCGCAAGTTCAATTGTTTTTTGATAAGCGTAAGAAGAAATATTGTTGTTATGAAAAACCTCTAATCCTCCTAAAGAATCATCATGAAAATGAGTGGGAATAATTGCATTTATTGTACAATTTAATTTTTCATTTATCCATTTGATTAATTGCTCTGAGCTTTCATTGTTTGCCGGTGTGTCAAAAACAATAACTTGATTGTTACTTCTCACGATCAGTCCATTACAAGGGACATTTCCAAAGTCTTCAGTTTGCTTATATGAGGTATGAACAAAAGAATTTTCGGTAATTTGGGTTATAATTAAATCATTGGATTTATATGTTTCTTTCACCCTGAATTTATTCTTTTTTTGAGGATTACAACTTATAGCTGTTAAGATTGCGACTACCAATAAAATTTTAATTATAACCTTCATTTTAGTTTTGACCTTTTTAGAATTTCTGCTAACGTCCCGTGGCTTTAGCTGCGCTCCGTTCGCAAGCTCCGTTGCGACTGTTTCGGGTTCTGGAACTGAGTATTTTCGGTGAAGATAAAAAGAAATTTGGAATAAAATCGTGCGGTGATTTTATTCCGAGCAATAACGCAAACCGCTGTTATCGGTAGTGACTCTTGTTTTGTTGTTGTATTTTCCTTAGTTTAAAATTTTGTTTTTACTGAATGCTAAACGAAAAATGCAATAATTGCATATGACAAAGTATTTCCTGTTGCGTGAGCAATCCAGCCAGGTATTATACTTCCATTAGCATACTTTTCTTTGATATATCCGATTGTCCAGCCAGCGACAAACGAGAAGAGAAAACTAAATAAAAGAAAAATTATCGTTGCCTTGGTTAATGCCCAAAATAAAAGTAAATGGATAACACCAAATATTGTAGCCTGAATTAGATTACCAGTTTTAAAACCAAATTTGTATGTTAATTGTTTTGCTATAAATCCTCTGAATAAAATTTCTTCAGCCAGTGCTGTTTTGAAAATCGCGACAATAAGAAGAATAATTATTGAAGTTCCACTTAATCCCATTGTTCGTAAAATTCCAGTCACGCTTGGCGGTAACAAAACAGCTTGTTTGATACTTTCATCAAGAAAAATTATTCCTAATCCGCCAATAACGAACAATATTGATGCGAAAAGTACGTAAGAAACAGATTTTGTTGTTGGTTTGATTAGTCCGATATAGTTCAAAAATGTAACATTTTTGTCTTTTCGGAAAAGAAAGAATATAAAAGGTATCAGCGTAAAAAGTGCTACCTGAATAGTTGTCGAAATAATTTCATTAACTAATTGATTCATATTTTTTTGTTTTTAGGAATTTGTCCGATTTTCGGTTGGCATTACTGCTGGCGTCCCGTGACTTTGCATCTGTTGCGGGTTCTGGAACTGAGTATTTTCGGTGAAGATAAAAAGATTTTTTGGAATAAATAGTGTGGCGGTTTTATTCCGAGCAATAGTGAAAAACTGCTGTTAGCTGATGTACCTTGATAAAATTAGTTTGCATTTTGAAAACTTTTATTTATCTTTGACAGATGAAAGTCCTTGTAAAGAAAACGATTTTGTTTTACACACAAAAGTATCCAATAGCGGAAACACCACTATTGATTTGGCATAATGAGTTTTCAAAATTCGAATTCAATAATTTCAATGAATTAAAGCGAGTTTACGGAAACGCAAGTATTGTAAATAACAACAGAGTAGTTTTCAATATAAAAGGTAACGATTTTCGCTTAGTGGTTTCAGTCAACTTCTCGCAACGCGCTTGTTACGTCATTTGGTTTGGAACACACGAAGAATATGATAAGATAAATGTTGAAACAGTTGATTTTGACACAACGATTTTAATCAATAAATAATTAACTATGATCTGGAAAGTATTAAAAACAGAAGACGATTATAATAAAGCTTCTATACGAATGATGGAAATTTTCAATGCTGAACCAAATACTCCTGAAAGTGACGAATTGGATCTATTGATAGTTTTGGTAAAAGATTATGATGAAAAAAATTATCAATTGCCAGAACTAGATGCACTTGAAGTTATCAAATACAAGATGCACGAAATGGGAATGAAAGCCAAAGATCTTGAACCAATAATTGGAAGCAAAGGCCACGTTTCTGCGATTCTTTCAGGAAAGAGGGAAATAACTTTAAAAATGGCTCAAAAACTTAAAAACTATTTTAGTATTCCTGCTGAAGTTTTTCTGCATAACGCAAGTTAAAAGTAGTTATTAAAACTGAACGTGAATTGCCATTTCAGCTAACGTCCCGTGGCTTTAGCTGCGCTCCGTTCGCAAGCTCGGGTGCGTCTGTTGCGGGTTCTGGAACTGAGTATTTTCGGTGAAGATAAAAAAGATTTTTTGGAAATAAAATCGTGTGGCGATTTTATTCCGAGCAATAGCGTAAAACCGCTGTTAGTGCCAGTTATCTAATATCAATGCTGTATTTATCAATGATATTGTAATTCTCGTCTTTCATTACTATTGTATATACTCCGTTTGTTAGATAGAGTTCACTTGGTGTTTTATTATTGGTAATTTCGATAACATCCGCTGGTATTCCATTACTTTCAAATTCATTATTTCTATAAGCTAAAATAAGTAAGTGCTGATGCTTTTCAATCTTAGAATTGGGTATTATATATCTTTTTCTGCCTTTCGATAACCAGTCTGGTCGATTATTTATATAAACTGTTTGAGGATGGATGATTATTATGTCTGTTTGTTTAATTTCGTTTTTGCCATTAAAAACATTACCGTTTTTATCTATTAAAATGATGGGATTTTTTGTGTTATTTAACCTAATAAATAAATGGTTATTGTCAATATCTGACCTTTCTAAAAACACAGTTTGGTCTATGGTTAGAGGGTCTGTTTTCATATTTTCTTTTAATCTTCCAGCCATTGCCTTTCCCCATGTTGGATAGTCATTTTCGTATGCGTGAGCGTAACCACAATGAATAAGCACTTTTCCTTTAGGATTATTTTCGATAAATTTTTGAATATTTTCAGCTTGTTCGATTTCTCTTTCTTTACCATTTTTACCTTCAGATGCTTCATAGCTGAAAAGAGTAAAACCAATTTTTAGGGCTTCTGAAATTAAATTTCCAAATTCAGGTTCTTTAGTATAATATCCTGTTTCTATTACAGGAAAGTTTATTTCATTGATTGTCGAGTCAAATAGTGCTTCAAGTCCAAGATAACGATAACCATTGTCATACAATTCTTTTAAAAGAGATTTGGTAAAAGTGCGGTGTTTTGGAATGTGATGTGCTTCGTTAATGATAATTATTTGTACATTTTTAGATTGTTCTATAATGTAATCTTTTGCATTAACTTTATTGCTATGTTTAAAATATAAGCTATCTTCCTCTGTACTTTTTGGTTTTCTTACACCATTCTTCTCCCATATTTGAAGGATTTCTTTATAGTGTCCACTGAATGATAGTTCAGTTGCGCCTATTTGATATTTCCAAGCAACTGTGTCTTTGTCGATTTGAGATAAAATATCTTTAGAAAATCGATAAATTTCTGTCTTTGATTGTCCAAATGTAATTGTTAGATTCAGGAATATGATAACAAAAAAAAGTTTGTTCATTGAGTTCGGTTTTATAATTGGCATGTAACGTCCCGTGGCTTGGCGGCTGTTGCGGGCCTTGGAATTGAGTATTTCGGTGAAGATAAAAAGAAATTTTGGAATAAATCGTGTGGCGATTTTATTCCGAGCAATAGCGCAAACCGCTGTTAGCAGAAGTACTTATATTATTTTGTTTAAGTCGTTGTAAATTTG
>CAZSDN010000113.1:0-2670 GCA_964605595.1 uncultured Flavobacterium sp.
GAAGCTATTTCCAAAATCACAAAAGAAAAGAAAATCCTTTTCGCGGTTGACAATACTTTTGCAACGCCCTATTTACAAAAACCATTGGATTTAGGCGCTGATATCGTTATGCATTCAGCCACAAAATACCTTGGCGGGCATTCAGATGTTATTTCCGGAGCATTAATCGTAAAAGACGAACAACTTGGCGAACAATTGCATTTTCAGCAATTTGCCACAGGCGCAACACTTGGGCCAATGGATTCTTTTTTGGTTTTACGCGGAATTAAAACCCTTGCTTTACGGGTTCAGAGACATTGTGAAAACGGAGCGAAAGTTGCTGAATTCTTAAGCAATCATCCAAAAATTAAAACCGTTTATTATCCGGGATTGCCAAGCCATCCGTTTCATGAAATTGCGAAAAAGCAAATGAAGGATTTTGGTGGAATGGTATCTTTTACTTTCACTTCGGGCAAAAAAGAAGATGCTGTTTCATTCCTGGAAAAAGTAAAAGTTTTTACTTTGGCAGAATCCTTAGGCGGAGTTGAATCGTTAGCAAACCATCCGGCTTTGATGACCCATGCTTCTATTCCTGAAGACAAAAGAAAGGAAATCGGGATTACCGATGATCTGGTTCGGTTAAGTGTCGGAATTGAAGATGCCGAAGACCTGATCGAAGATTTAAAACAAGCTTTAGCTTAATCATAATTTAAAAAAATCCCAATTTCAGTGAGATTGGGATTTTTATATTCCGATTAATTCAGATAATAAACATAACCTACGTTAAACCAAACCAGCCAATCGTTGGCTTTATTTTCAGGATACTTAACTGGATCAGGATTTAAACCGTCAACCCAATTCGAAAAATAATACTGCATACGTAAATCGACCATTAAATCAGAGGCCGTATCCAATTTATAACGCGTTCCAACACTGCTCACAACCGACCAAACATTCCCGCTTTGTGAGCTATAGCCGTGAGGGCGCCCATCAGAAGGATCAAGGTATTTTGGGAAAGTGGTATGAGCGAGGCCTAATGGCCCTAAAGTAGAATATGCTTCCGGATTATAAAAACTATATTGGCATCCCAAGCTTAAAAAAGGCGCAAAACTTCCTGTAGTTACCATAAAATCACGAATGCTAAATGGGAAAAATTCGAGCTGCACGCCTGCATTAATTAATTCGGTGCTTCCTCTCATTCCCTGCAATTGTGTAACTCCCAGAGAATTACTTTCCTTATCAACCCATCTGCCAAAATGCTGTAGATCGGTTTTACTATAGGATAATTCTGTCCTGATTTTAAAGTGGTCATTAAAATAATTTCCTTCAGTATAGCAGTTGCAATCAGCCGCATATGAGAAATTCATATAATGTACAATGCCAATCCCGAAACCGGTATTTCCTGCATTTGTACTCAAATTATTACGCTCGCCATAGTCCGATTGCATCGCAACGGGGCCGGTAATTATTCCTATCTCATGGGAAAACCCTGAAAATTGGGCATAGGTATAACTGGAAACACCCAATGCAAAGCATAGGGCTAGGATAAGTCTTTTTAGCATGGGGCTCTAAAATTTCAATCACCCAAATATATAAAAAACATCTTGCAGATATAAAAATAAAATAAAAAATACTTGATTACTCAGAAAAAATATTACCGAATAGTTCAAAATCATACATTAAAAACATCTATCCTTATGATTATGTAATAAAAAAATAATTCTGTTGCAGATATAGAGGTATATTTTTATATAATGTATATTTGCCGAATTCAAACGAAAACGTTTTCTTAAAACGTTAATAACTTAATAATCATGTCACAAAGTATTCAATCTTTTGTTGAAGCAGTTGCTAAAAGAAACGCTAATGAGCCTGAATTCATGCAGGCTGTACACGAAGTTGCTGAAACAGTAATTCCGTTTATTGAAGAAAATAAAAAATACCAGAACAAAATGCTTCTGGAAAGAATGGTTGAAGCTGAAAGAATCATCACATTCCGTGTAGTTTGGATTGACGATGCAGGAAACACGCAGGTTAACCGCGGTTACAGGATCCAGATGAACTCTGCGATCGGGCCATACAAAGGTGGAATCCGTTTCCATCCTTCTGTAAACCTTTCTATTTTGAAATTCCTTGCTTTCGAGCAGACTTTCAAAAATTCGCTTACAACTTTGCCTATGGGCGGAGGAAAAGGTGGTGCTGATTTCGATCCGAAAGGAAAATCTGAAAATGAAATCATGCGTTTCTGCCAGGCTTTCATGACCGAATTGGCAAAACACATTGGTGCCGATACTGACGTTCCTGCCGGAGACATTGGTGTTGGAGGACGTGAAGTAGGTTTTATGTTCGGGCAATACAAAAGGCTTCGTAACGAATTTACCGGGGTTTTAACCGGAAAAGGAATTTCTTTCGGAGGTTCATTGATCCGCCCGGAAGCTACAGGTTATGGCGATGTTTATTTTGCGCAAAGCATGCTTCAAACAAAAGGTGACAGCTTTACAGGAAAGACTGTTGTAATTTCAGGTTCAGGAAACGTAGCGCAATATGCTGCTCAGAAAGCTACTGAGCTGGGCGGAAAAGTAGTTACAATGTCTGATTCTGCAGGTTACATTTATGATGCTGACGGAATCGATGCAGAAAGACTGGCTCACGTAATGCAAATCAAAAATGTTGATTACGCACGTATCAGTG
>CAZSDN010000113.1:2680-8206 GCA_964605595.1 uncultured Flavobacterium sp.
AGTGAGTACACTAAAAAATATCCAAACGCGAAATATGTTGCAGGAAAACGTCCTTGGGAAGTGAAATGCGATGTAGCCTTACCATGTGCCACTCAAAACGAATTGAACGAGGAAGAAGCTAAAGCGCTTGTTGCAAACGGATGCATCTGTGTTGCCGAAGGCGCTAATATGCCGTCAACTCCTGAAGCCGTAACAGTTTTCCAAAATGCTAAAATCCTTTTCGCACCTGGAAAAGCGTCAAATGCCGGAGGTGTTGCAACATCCGGTTTGGAAATGTCCCAAAACTCATTGCGTTTAAGCTGGACAACCGAAGAGGTAGATGAAAGGTTAAAAAACATCATGTTGAATATCCACGCTTCATGCGTAAAATACGGCTCAGACGGAACCGGATATGTTGATTATGTAAAAGGTGCAAACATTGCAGGCTTCGTGAAAGTTGCCGATGCTATGCTTGCTCAGGGAGTTGTATAAATTCCTATAAATGAATATTAAAAGCCTTCATGAAGAAGGCTTTTTTTGTTCCATATATTAAAATCCTGATATTTTCGTTTTGTTTATATTTGCCACTTCATAACAATCCGGATGATGAAATATCTTTTCATATTTTTTCTTGCTTCTTTTTTCACCCAAATTACTTTTTCGCAAAGCAATCAGCTCTGGAAAGGGTATTTTTCATACAATTCAGTAAAAGACCTTACACAATCCCCAAATCGTTTTTATGCAGCGTCGGAAAATGCTTTGTTCTCTAAAAACATTGCGGCAAATGAATTAAAAACGATTAATACCATCGACGGCCTTCCGAGTGAAGTAATCGCTGCGGCATATCATAGCGCAACCTTAAAAAAAACACTAATCGGTTATGAAAACGGCCTGATGGTCGTAATCAACGAAACAAACGGAAAAATCCTTAAAGTAGTAGACATCATAAATAAAGACCTGCCGGCAAGCATCAAAAAAATAAACCATTTTAATGAATATAACGGAATCGTTTATATTTCCTGTGATTTTGGAATAGTTCAGTATAACCTGAACACGCTGCAATTTGGCGACACTTATTTTATGGGAAATGTTACGCCTGAAATTGTCGTAACACAAACAGCTGTACTTAACGGTTACATTTATGCTTCAACGTTAACCGAAGGCATTCGCCGCGCCGAAATAACCAACCCAAACCTTATCGATGCAACTCAGTGGGTTCAGGTTTCATCAGGAAGTTTCAACGGAATTACCGCTTTTAACAACGACCTTTTTGCCGCAGCAACATCCGGCCAAATTATGCGGTCTTCAAACGGAATTGCATTTTCCCCTTTCGGAATGGGATTGCCTTCCGAGCCTGTAGACATAAGAACCGGAGGAGATTTTTTTATCGTTGCTTCAGCCTCAGCAATTTTTGTATATAATTCAGGTTTAGTACAAGTCAAACGAATTGATAATTGGCAAATTCCCGATATTCAGGCTAATTTTACTTGTGCAACCAGCATTGGCGACACTTTATATATCGGCACTTTAGCTCATGGAGTAATAACGACTACAATTGTAAATGCTACCGGCTTTCAATTTATAAGCCCAACGGGGCCTATCAGGAACAATGTATTTTCAATCAATGCGTCATCGGCTAATTTATGGGTTAATTATGCCAACACCGGTGCGGTTTCCAATCCGGATCCTTTACAGTTCATAGGGATTAGCAAGTACAATTCAACATCGGGCTGGCTGAATATTCCTTCTTCAAAATTAAATAATATACCAAACCTGATCCGTACAACGGTAAATCCGTCAAATGAAAACCAAATTTTCGTAAGCTCAAATATCGGTGGTTTACTCAAGCTCGAAAACGACGAACTGGTTACAGTCTATGACCATACCAATACCGGAAGCAACGGGTTCGAAAGCCTATACACTACCCATACCGATGTAAGGGTCGACGAGTCTGCCTATGATAAGGAAGGAAATTTGTGGATGAGCAATGGTTTGATGAAAAAGGCCTTAAAAGTTTTCAGAGCCAACGGAAGCTGGCAATCGTACAATCTGGATAATGTGCTTAGTGATTATATCGATGCGCGGCTGACGCGGCTGACAGTAGATAAAAACGGCACAAAATGGATTTCAACATTAACCGATGGCGTTGTCGGATTCAATGAAACCTACAATAACGGTGTCGGAAAAAAAATTACAGAAGGCGAAGGCAAAGGCAATCTTCCATCAAAAGCCGTTCAGGCCACTGCAATCGACAAGCGCAACCAATTATGGATAGGAACTAGGAAAGGATTACGGGTTTTTTCCAGCGTAGATCGTTTTTTAAGCGAGGGTTCTCTTGAAACTAACCGGATCATTATCGAGGATGAAGGATTAGGCAGTGAATTATTGCACGATCAGTTCATTACAGCTATTGTTGTCGATGGTTCAAACAATAAATGGATAGGGACTTTAAATGCCGGGGTTTTTCATTTTTCTTCAAACGGACAGCAAACCCTGCATCATTTTACAATCCAAAACTCTCCGTTACCCGATAATGCCATTAACGACATCGATATTAACAATGCAACCGGCGAAGTGTTTTTTGCAACGCCAAAAGGCCTCGTGTCATTCAAAGGAAATGCCATAAACGCAAGTGATAATCTGAATAATGTGCTGGTTTATCCCAATCCTGTCCGCCCAGAGTTTTTCGGAAATGTAAAAATTACCGGCTTGCTCGATAAAGCCAACATCAAAATCACCGACATCGAAGGCAATCTTGTTTATGAAACTATTTCCGAAGGCGGAACCATCGAATGGGACACGCGTGCTTTCGGAAAATACAAAGTCGCATCAGGCGTTTACATGATTTTTATTTCGGCCCAAGACGGTATCGAAACCAAAGTCAAAAAAGTGATGATTATCCGATAAATGCAGGTCAAAACAAAAGCAATCGTCATTTCTTCATTAAAATACCAGGAAAAAAGCCTGATCGTAAAATGCTTTACTTTATCCGACGGGCTCAAATCCTATTTCATCCGTGACGCATTTACTTCCAAAAAATCCAGCCAGAAAATCGCTTATTTCCAACCGCTGACAATCCTCGAAATCGAAGCCGTCCATAAAAACAAAAATTCGCTCGAATATTTCAGGGAAATCAAAGTCGCCGAACCGTTTCATTCCATTCATTCCGATCTTGTCAAAAGCACGATCGTAATGTTCATTTCCGAAATCCTGCACCATTCCATCCGCGAAGAAGAAAAAAATGAAGCACTTTTCATTTTCCTCGAAACGGCTTTGCATTGGCTCGACAACCATGACGAAATCAGTAATTTTCATCTGATTTTGCTTTTGGAAACTACAAAATTTCTCGGTTTTTATCCCGATGTTTCCGAAATCCATTTCCCGTTCTTCGAAACAATTGAAGGAACATTCACGCCTTTGCACGCAATTTCAGCATTGACTGAACACGAAACCGCTTTGTTCAAAAAACTTATCGCACTTCGTTTCGACAATTCACATAAAAATTTCTCCGTTTCCGAAAGGCAAATCCTGCTCAAAATCCTTATCGATTATTACGCCTTGCATCTTGACGGTTTCAAAAAGCCAAAATCCCTCGAGGTTTTAAAAGAAGTTTTCTCATAAATCAAGATTAGGGCGTGTCCCTGCGGGCCGCGTCTTCCGTTATATCTTTTTTGCTTTACGGATTTCGCAACAAATCAACTTTCCGGCTTGCAAAAAAGGATATACACTTCAACCGCTCACGCAAACCTTAATAAATAGTGAAAAATCTGCCCATTTGTCTATGAAAACGGAAAAATCATTACTTTCGCAGATTGATTTTACAAAACGATAAAATGAGCACAAAATTTACTGAATACAAAGGACTTGACCTGCCAACCGTAGCATCCGAAGTCCTTGATTTCTGGAAAAAGGAAAACATATTCGAAAAGAGCGTAACCACGCGTGAAGGTAACCAGCCATTCGTATTTTTTGAAGGGCCGCCTTCAGCAAACGGATTGCCTGGAATCCACCACGTAATGGCGCGCGCAATCAAGGATATTTTTTGTCGTTATAAAACTCAAAAAGGCTTTCAGGTAAAGCGTAAAGCCGGCTGGGACACGCACGGACTTCCGGTAGAACTCGGAACTGAAAAGGAACTCGGAATCACAAAAGAAGATATCGGAAAAAAAATCACGGTTGAAGAATACAACGAAGCGTGTAAACGCACCGTTATGCGCTACACCGACGTATGGAACGACCTGACCGAAAAAATGGGTTATTGGGTCGATATGAACGATCCTTACGTTACCTACAAATCCAAATACATGGAAACGGTCTGGTGGCTTTTAAAACAGATTTACGATAAAGATTTATTATATAAAGGGTATACAATCCAGCCGTATTCGCCAAAAGCGGGAACCGGGCTTTCATCGCACGAGGTAAACCAACCCGGAAGTTACCGCGATGTAACCGACACAACCATTGTGGCGCAGTTCAAAGCAATAACCGAATCGTTGCCTGGCTTTTTACAAGGATTTGGCGACATCCATTTTATGGCCTGGACGACAACTCCATGGACATTGCCATCAAACACGGCATTGACCGTCGGGCCGAAGATCGACTATGTTTTAGTCAAAACACTCAATCAATATACATTCCGCCCGATAAATGTGATTTTGGCGAAAAATCTCGTCGGAAAACAATTTTCAAAAGGTTATTTTGAAAGCGCCGAACCTACCGATTTTGAGAATTTCAAAGAAGGCGACAAGAAAATCCCATTCAAAATAATCGCTGATGCAAAAGGCGATCAGTTGGTCGGAGTACGATATGAGCAATTATTGCCATTCGCGCTTCCGTATCAAAATCCTGAAAATGCGTTTAGAGTGATTTCAGGTGATTTCGTCACAACTGAAGACGGAACAGGAATTGTGCATACCGCGCCAACTTTTGGTGCCGATGATGCGAAAGTTGCCAAAGAAGCAATGCCTGAAGTTCCGCCAATGTTGGTTTTGGATGAAAATAACAATCCGGTTCCGCTTGTTGATTTACAAGGAAAATTCACATCTCACATGGGTGAATTCGCCGGAAAATACGTCAAGAATGAATATTATAATGATGGCGATGCGCCTGAAAGGTCAGTCGATGTTGAAATCGCAATACGCCTGAAAGAAGAAAACAAAGCATTCAAAGTCGAAAAATACGTGCACAGTTACCCGCATTGCTGGAGAACCGATAAGCCGATTTTATATTATCCGCTTGATTCTTGGTTCATCAAAGTGACCGAAATCAAAGACCGCATGTTTGACCTCAACGAAACCATCAACTGGAAACCAAAAGCAACCGGCGAAGGGCGTTTCGGAAACTGGCTTAAAAACGCAAACGACTGGAATCTTTCGCGTTCACGTTATTGGGGAATTCCGTTGCCGATCTGGAGAACCGAAGACGGAAACGAGATAAAAGTCATGGGTTCTGTCGAAGAACTTTACAATGAAATCCAAAAATCCATAGAAAACGGTTTCCAAAAAGAAAATCCGTTCAAAGGTTTTGAAATCAGAAATATGTCGGAAG
>CAZSDN010000114.1:0-8075 GCA_964605595.1 uncultured Flavobacterium sp.
CTTCTTTTTGCGTAGATTTCCTTGGGATGGACAAAGCCGAAAACGCGAATAAACCAAATGTTATCCGGACACGACACACGGTTCATATAGGATTTTCATTGCTGATGTTTGCTGTTATCCTGATTATTTACATGGTAAACAGCGATTCGGTTGTAAGCCTTATTTTTAAGATTGCTGCTTATACTTACGGGCCGCTTTTGGGATTGTATTCGTTTGGGTTGTTTATGAAAACGAAAACCGTAACCGACAGGCTGGTTCCTATAGTTTGCATTTTGGCACCAACAATTACATTTATCATCAGCCTGAATTCTAAATTGCTTTTCGAAAATTATGAATTTGCCGAAGAACTTATCCTTGTAAACGGCGGGCTGACACTTATCGGCTTACTTTTAATCAGTAAACCCGCGACCGGGCAAACAAGATTTTGATTAACAACCAAAGCCTAGCCCCGATGGAAGTGGAAATCCTGTGGCGCTTTTCTTTAAA
Source organism: uncultured Flavobacterium sp. (assembly GCA_964605595.1). GTDB lineage: Bacteria > Bacteroidota > Bacteroidia > Flavobacteriales > Flavobacteriaceae > Flavobacterium. The sequence continues at coordinate 487 of CAZSDN010000114.1, forward strand.
GCGTTACAGATTGCAACGGACAGCGGGAAAAAGCTCCTGAAATCAATACTGGTTTGTAGCAAGCATTACAAGTGTGCAAGCGACTTCGATTTCTACATTATTTTGACGTAAAAGCTGGTAAAACTCAGGATTTTCGGTTCCGGGATTGAATATGACACGTTTTGGCTCAAGGCTCAGAATGTAATTGTAATATTCCCTTTGGCGTTGCGGGTTAAGGTAAAGCGTAACCGTATCTACATTTGTAAACGGAATTTGCTTGGTTTGGATTTTGACGCCGCTGACTTCTCCTTCTTTAAGCCCGAGCGCAACAACTGAGTGACTGTAATTGTTGAGGCGGTTAATTGCCATATAGGAATACCGTGCCGGATTTGTTGAAGCGCCAAGCACGAGTGTTTTCTTGTTTTTCATAACTTTTGAATTTATTTAAATTTACGATTTCTGATAAAAAATCGCTAATTGTTTGGTTTACTTTTAACGGTTTGGTAGTAATCCCGCGGAAGCATATCACCGGCTTTCATCGCTCCGATGATTCCTCCGAACTGCACATTATAAAGCGGCGAATGGTTTCCGTTTTCATCGACATAAATTTCATTTTCTCGAAAATCCATAATAGACTGCATATCTTTATACAGGACATTGAAATAGACTCTTTGCATTTCGAGATCTTTTTCTGAGACATTTTCTGTAACGACGATTTTCCCGGTCAATGTATTCTGTTTTCTGATCATTGCCATCGGTTGTTCGATTACAGTGATTTTCTTTAAACCAATTGTATCTTTTACACTGAAATATTTTTTCGGATCAGTTTTAAACCCACCCACAAAGAGCACGAATTTTTGGTTTTCCCAATCTTCATTTGCAATGGTAATCATCAAATGTGGCGTGGATCCAAGAAATTTGTTCAACCGTTTTTTATCGGCATTTCCTTTTTTAGACAAATCCCTGTAAAAGGTAGATCCGGTAAAAAAGCTTTGGCGCATGTAGAACTGGTCTAGGGATTTTACGCTGAACTTTTGAGAAAAATCTACCAAGTCAAAATGGACTTCGTATTCCAAATGTTTATTTATGATTTTAAGCGGATTTCTCGCCGAAGCACTCAAGGTATTATCAGAAACATCAAAATAAAGGACAATATCATCCTCATTCAGAATTTTGCAGGATGCGGCCGCCTTTGATGTTCCAAGGAATTGCCGCCTGAAAACTTCAAGCATTTGCTTACGGCTGAAAGGACTTTTTCCGATTACAACTTCTTCAAGATCTGTTAATGATTTATCAAGGAATAATTTGAGCTTTTTATTGAGATATTGTGCGGGATTTTCGAATCGGTGTGGATTGTAACCGATAAAACTTACAATCATCGCGTTTGAAGAATTGCTCCCGTTGATCTTAAAATATCCTTCTTCATTTGTTATGCTCACAATGGTTGTTCCGTCAAAATAAACAGTCGCGCCTACAAGCGGCAACTCGGTTTCACTATCTAAAATATGCCCTTCAACAATTTGAGAGAAAACAGCCCCAAAAAAAAGAAGAAAGAAAACAAAACATGCTTTTGTTAAAGTCATATCGTGATTATTTAGGCAAATATAATGGTTCTCAAATCGCTGAAAGTATTTTTATGCCTGATAATGATTAGTTATTCATAACTTTACGATACCCAAGAATCCAAATTCTAATTTTGCAGAAAAACTATGGACATTTTTATTTACCTATTCGCAGCACTTTTTTCGGTTTTGAACCCAATTGGAACAGTTCCTATTTTTGTTGGATTAACACAGGATGACGACAAAAAGGAGCGTTCAAGGATTTCACTCTGGACAGCCATTGATGTTTTTATAATTTTGATTATCTCGTATTTTATTGGCCAGTATGTCTTGAGCTTTTTCGGAATAAGCATCGAAGCTTTACGGATTGCAGGCGGAATGATCATCGTTAGCTCAGGGTTTTCTTTGCTATCGGGCAAATTCAAAAAAGAGCGCGGAATAAATAAAGAAGTCGAAAATGAAATTCAGAAAAGGAACGACATCGCATTAACGCCGCTCGCTATCCCGATGCTTGCTGGGCCGGGTTCGATTTCGCTTCTAATCGCTTTTTACCAAGAACATCACGAGCCAAACGAAATCATTTTCGCTACCTTGGCCATTCTTGCTGTTGCATTTGTGATTTTCCTGATTTTAAGAAGCGCGCATTATTTAGCTAAAATCCTTGGCGGCTCGGGAATTGTAGCAATTTCACGAATTGTTGGTTTTATCGTTATCGCAATCGGGATTCAGTATATTGTAAGTTCGATCATATCGATAATCAAAGGGAATTTAATGTAAAAAGGCCCCCGATTGGAGGCCCTAAACAAACAAAAACTAAACTAAATCTAAGTTTTTTTAGAATTTGAATAAATCCCATCAGACTAACTTCCTGATGGGATTGTTTTATTATTTCAATAAAGCATATTGGAAAGTCGGATATCCTCTTTCGCCTGTTACATTGGCTCCGCCTGTAAATCTAAGCTTGTAGATATTTCCTGCCGGATCTTTAATCACAAAGAAACGATCGGTTCTCAAAACGAATTGTGAAACAGGGCCGCTTGGACCATTAACGCTTGTGCTTCTCCAGTTTGATCCAATATTTCTTTGGTCATCTGTAAGGTTTGCATCTACAACATTTGAAAGTGTGAAACTATCATAAGTTACAGTTTCAGTAACATTAACCATGTATGTTTTTGCGCCGCCTTTATTGTTACTAACAACAAAATCAGGATAGAAATAAGGAACTAAACCTCCACCGAAATTAATCGTATTTGTAAAAGTTGTAAAGTTAATATCCCACTGATTTTTTTGTGGCTCAACATTTACAGTTTGTCCATTTAACAAGCTAAAAAATGTAAAGTTGAAAGCAGCATTTTTAGCAACTGTAACTTCCTGATGCGTTGTTGAAGCAATATCGGCAAATTGAATTTTGTAGTCATTTCCGTTTTTAAGGATTCTCACTTTTTTCCATCCTCTTGAAGTTCCTGAAGCCGAACCATCAGCACCAACAACCGGAGCGGTTTCCAATGGATTGCTTCCCATATTGATTAAATAAACTTTATTTTCTGCATCGTTATCAGAAATTTCAGCAATAGCCGTTTCTGTGATAAGTCCGGCAGGATTGTCAACTTGATTTACAAAACCTGCTCCCTGAGCAATAATCATTGATTCGTCGGCAACTTGAACTTCATCAATATTTGTAGAAGTCAATTGTTTAGCAGACATTTTTAATGAACTGTTCAATACGATCCTGAATTCTGATCCCGAATAAAATCCTAAATCCCATGAAACTCTTGGAACTGAAGTCATTTTACCACTGCTTAAATCAACGAAAACATGGTTTGGCTGTGTCGGCCCGCCTACTTCAGCAGCCAATGCCGCTCCAAGGGAAGCTGTTTCATTGAAATTGATTTGTGTAGTGCTGTTTCCGGAAATTACAGCATTAAAACTGACATCCGTAATGGTAAACACTACATTTTTAACTTCACCTTCAGCCGCATCGATCAGCTTGTTGAAAATGAAAGCAACAGAAGACGAATTTTTCTCAAAAGGAACTTCAATGGTATTTCCTTCAGCTGCCGGGATTGTTGTAAAGTCAGTTCCATAAGCAACAGCATTTGCAGCATACGAAATTGTAAGCGTTCCGGCTTTGGGAGTTGGCTCAGAAAAAACAATCTGAACCGGCGTTTGATTCTCGGTAAGATTTGCAGAAGTTACAGAAAAAGCAACTGAATTTGATTGTTTTTTGGTATCGTCATCATTACAGGCCGTAAATGCAAGCAATACAAAAGAAAGGATTAAAACTAAACTTTTTTTCATGGTTATATTTGTTAAAAATTAAGGTTATACGTGAGTTTTAAAAAAAAGGAACGCCCATATCCCAAAAGGACATTTGAATTGGCCGAATGAATTCCGGTTCCTGTGCTTCCGCCGGTTAACTGTACTGTTTGCACATTGAGTACATTCCTGGCACCAAGTGTTGCTTCAAATTTATTTTTATAGAATGATTTTCTTATGGAAGCATCCATCCAGCCATAAGATTCCAGTTCAGAAATTACGAATTGTGTCTCATTATCGGAATTGGTCACTGTGGTGTACTGTTGTTGTTTCCCGTTGAATTTGTAGTAAACCGAAAAAAGTGTATTCCATTTCTGAAGATTATAGGAAACATTCGAATTCATTTGGAATGAATACAGGAATTTATCACTTGAAACGACATCCAGCGCACCTAAATCAATGACTTGCGATATGCCAACCAAGGCAGCACCAAGTGTAACATTCCAGTTTTTATATGCCAAATGGTTCGTAGCCGAGATATTCCACATTTTATATTCATCGATGTTATTGTAACGGTAAGCCAAACTCGGAACGGCTTGCTCCAGAATCATGCTGATGCGGTCATTGACATCCATATAAGTCACTGCCATCGTATTTGAAAGCTGAAAATCTGAATTGAAGTTGGTCGTTTTTTTCAGGCTGACTTCATACGAAGTGCTTTTCTCCGGAATCAAATCGGGATTCCCCGTGAGGTTATGGTTTGAATCTACAAAATAGCTGTAAAGTTCATCGAAATTCGGAGTGCGGTACGATTGCCCCAAAGAAGCTCTCGCCTCAATATTTTTTGGAAATGAATAACGAAATCCTAATGAAGCCGCATATTGGTCATCAAATCTTGACTGGAAAGAATAACGATATCCGGGACGGATCGAAAATGCTTTGGTCAGATTGATTTCCGCGGAAGCGAAAAAATCATAATTCTCCAGACGTTTGTTAATGTCGTTTGGTAATTGCTGGTCGTTACGGAAATTTCCGGCAGTTGCATCAAAAAAGCCTCTTTCGTTTACCGCTTCATAGCCTATTTGCAGGTCAAATTTATCTTTATTGAAAAAATTACTGATGTTTCCGGTTGAATACGCAACTTCTTTTGACTGGTAAACTTGACGGTCATTCAGCGATTCCTGCTGTGTTTCTAACTGATAATTGAATTTTTCGACGTCGCGCTGCTGCTTTTGGTGCGAAACCGAAACATTATAATTGAGTTTGGAAAGCAATTTTCCATAAGCGTTCAAATGATGATAAAACCGGTTTGAAATAAAACGTTTGTCCTTCGAATAATAAGTATCAGGAAAAGGATAATTGTCCTGCGGAATTACAACACGATCATAGAAATCAACATTTTCTCCAAAATAATCGAACTTATAAAAGAACCTGAAAGCATTTTTATTGTAACCAATCAAAGCATTTCCGGCCAGTTGCTCTTTCGGAAGCCAGCTATGGCCGCGCAACCCATCATTAAGAATATGGTCTTTGCCTTGCCTTCCGTCATAAAATCCTGCAAAATCATTTCGGTTTCCTCCAATTGACACAAACCAGTCGTCATTAATATTATGAGTGATTTTAGCCGACTCAATATGCCTTCCTTTATCAAAAAGGGCAAACTCGTCTGAAACAGTTTCTTCCTGAACCGTGGCCGTAATTTCCCATTTATACAATGATCTTTTCTTGGTAATGATATTTAAAATCCCACTCACTGCATTGGCTCCATAAATCACTCCCATTGAGCCTTCAATAATTTCGATTTGCTCGATGTCGTCAAGATTTACCTGCGTAAGGTCTATATTTGTTCCTAAGCCGGTATCACTGACAAGCGGAACATTATCAACCAGGATTTTGAAATACTGTGAATCGAGCCCGAACATTGAAACTGTTGAACGCCCGTCGCTTCCGCTAGTCCTGATGTTGATATTCAAATATTGGTTCAACACATCTGAAAGATTATTGGCCGCCAGATTTTTGATATCCTGTTTTGTGATTACGCGTACATTAAATAAAGACTTTTTTATTGATTGCGGACCAAATTGCCCTGTTACAACAACTTCTTCAAGCTGATCCGAGCTAATTGAATCCTGCTGTATTTTCTGACCAAATCCAGAATGAGAAATTATAAAACACAGAAACAGAGAGAGGTATATCTTCATTATTTAGATTTGTTCTTAATAATTATTTTTGTGCAAATATATACACTATTTTTAATTATTCTAAATAAATATATTTATTTTTGCACAAGAATTTTAAAATCAAATCCAAAATGAAGAATGCAACTTTAGCGGTACTGGTTATGCTGTTTTCGATAACAGGCAATGCCCAGGACAAAAAAAATCAGGACATCAAGTCTATTAAATCAATGTGCGGCTGTTATGAAGTCGAATTCAATTTTGCTGAAACTTTTCAATACAGCAAAGACGAAAAATACACTCCGTCGAAAACGAAACACGAATCGGCTCTGGAATGGGTTGAACTTGTAGAAGACCAGCCAAACAAACTGGTTTTACAGCATTTATTGATTGTAGGCGATACCATGATCGTAAAACACTGGCGCCAGAATTGGGAATATGAAAACACAAAATTCTATAACTTCTTTAAAGACAATACCTGGAAATTCAAAACTCTTTCAAAAACAGACGTAAAAGGCCAATGGACACAACGTGTTTATCAGGTTGACGATAGCCCGAGATACGAAGGATCAGCAACATGGGTTCATGTTGACGGCCGTTCTTACTGGACAAATACTACTGATGCGCCACTTCCAAGAAGAGAGCAAACCATGAGAAAAGATTACAACGTCCTGAAAAGAACCAACACGCAGGAAATCACAAAAGAAGGCTGGATCCATAATCAGGATAATGACAAAATCATCCGTGACGAAGCCGGAAAAGACATCGTTTTAGCTAAGGAAAAAGGATACGATACTTATAAAAAAGTAGCTGACGAAAAATGTATCGCAGGCCAGAATTACTGGAAAAAATATGCTTCAATGTGGAAAAACGTCCGTGCGAAATGGCAAACTGTTTATGACACAAACAAAGACCTTAACCTAAAAAGCAAGGTAGAAGGAAAAACAATTTATTCTTATCTTTTCGATTTGAAACCAACAGCCGCTAAAGCTGAAACCGACAAAATCATTGATGACTTCGTGATAAAAGGATAATTCAATTTTGTTTTAAACTAAAAACGCCTTCCATTTCCGGAAGGCGTTTTTTATTATATTGTTTTAATTATTCTTTTGGAAGAAAAACCTCAGCCATCATGCAACGCGCGCTTCCGCCGCCACAAGCTTCAATCGTATCGAGACTTGAGCTTAAAATCTCGGCGTGCTTTTCCAATTGCGCGATTTGTTTTTCCGTAAGGCTTTGATGTGCTGCGGCGCTCATTACCAAATAACGCTTGTCTTTTGCGCCTTTCACTTCAAGCATGTTTCCGGCAAAATTATTAACCTGCGCTTCGGTAATTAAAACGATTTCTTTTCCGTCGTCTTTCAAACTGTCCAAAACCATTTTGCGTTCTTTTTTATCATCAATGCAATCGGCACAAATCACAGCAAAAGTTTCTCCCAGGCACATCATAACATTTGTATGGTAAATTAATTTTCGTTCGCCATTCACCGTTTGGAATGCTTCAAAAATAATCGGAGCGAAATCAAAATCCTCACAAAATTCAATAAACAATTCCTCATCAGCCCTTGGAGAAAGCGCACAATATGCTTTGCCATTTGCACGATCCAAAAGCAAA
>CAZSDN010000115.1:0-354 GCA_964605595.1 uncultured Flavobacterium sp.
TAGCTGCAACCGGACAAACCGTTTCGCACGGAGCATGGTTACAGTGCTGGCACATTACTGGTTGGAAAGCAACCTGTGGATTATCAGATGGATGTTCCATTTTTCTGAATCCTCCCAAAGAACCTTTTGTTTCTTCATTACCAGTAATAAAACCTCCTAAATCTAATCCGTCGAAGTTTTCTTTCTTCTTATTATCGCCTTCGAAAGTCGTTTCAGAAGAATAGTACCTGTCAATACGCAGCCAGTGCATATCACGGCTTCTTCTTACCTCTGACTTACCTACAACCGGAACGTTGTTCTCAGCGTGGCAAGCGATAACGCAAGCCCCACAACCAGTACATGCATTCAAATCGA
>CAZSDN010000115.1:364-6737 GCA_964605595.1 uncultured Flavobacterium sp.
CAAATCGATTGAAAGATTGAAATGATGCCCTGTTGAACGGTCAAATGAAGCCCACAAATCTACTTCGGAAGCTTTTACCGGATTGTGGTCTAAGGAAACCATTGGTGCCGGATTCCAGTGCTTGGCATCTTTGGAATTGAAAACCTCAAGTGTAGTTTCCTTTATGATATCACCACGACCCATAAGCGTTTTTTGCAACTGAACGCAGGCAAATTCATGCTCACCGCTTTCAAGTGTCAAAGTAGCCGATTGAGTATCGTTGAAATTACTATATAATGTGTAAGCATTAACGCCTACCTGCATTTCTTCTTTTAGCGCAGCCTTTTTACCATATCCTAATGCCAAACCTGCTGTTCCTATTGCTTGTCCAGGCTGAATGATAACCGGGACTTTTTCAAGTTTCACGTTACCCACCTGAACAGTCACATAACTTCCGTTTAATCCGCCGTTTGCTACGTTATGGTTTTTAAGTTTAAGCCTGTCAGCATCAGCTTTAGAAACTGTAATGTAGTTATCCCAAGACACACGTGTAATTGGATCCGGAAATTCCTGCAACCATGGATTGTTTGCATGCTGACCATCACCCATACCAGTTTTGGTATATAATGACAATTCAATTTCTGCAGATTTTTTGCTGCCTGACAAAGCACTTGCCGCAGCTCCCGCAACCGCAGCCGCTGAACCTGCTAAGGCATTAGGAACATTCGTCGCAACTACACCATCATGAACAACTTTGTTCCAGGTTGATCCTGCTGTATGAGATGCTGAATTAGCTTTTAGGTAGTCATAATAAGTACCTGTATTTCCATTCCAAGACAATAATGCTTCCTGGAATTGTTTTGTTTGTGGAAATAGCGGGCGAATTGTTGGCTGCGTAAGCGCATAGCTTCCTTTCAACAAACTTAAATCACCCCAAGACTCCAAATAATGAGTTGTTCCGACAGCTACATTTGAAACTAAAGCAGTTTCATCTTCTTTTAATGAAAACGTAACAGAAAGCGAAACTTTTTTCAACGCGTCAGCAAATTCTTTTCCGTTTGGCAAAGTATAAACCGGATTAACTCCACTCATAATTAAAGTGTGTACACTTCCGGCTTTTATATCGTTGATTAACTGAGCAACTTTTTCATTTGATCCTTTTCTAACCTGACGTGTAGCCGCAGTAGAAAAAGCTTCACTTGATAATGCCTGATTGATTGCTAAAACCAACAATTGTGCGTTTTTATCCTGAATTCCAGAAACCAAAAGTCCTTTAGAACCAGCCGCTCTTAATTGTTGAGCCGCTTTTGTAACATCGGCATCAAATTTCTTATCAAGACTATTACTTGCAGATCCGCCAGCAACAATTGAATATATTTTTAATAAAGCTTGTTTTTGCTCATAAACAGACATTGGAATACGCTTATCAGCAGCAGCTCCAGATAATGTCATGTTTGCTTCCATTTGGAAGTGCTTTGACATTTTTCCGTTTTTCGGAGTCCTGCGCTGCACGTAACCTTTATCATAGCCTCCACCTTGCCAGTCTCCAAGGAAATCAGCTCCAACAGAAACGATAACATCTGCTTTTGCAAAATCGTAATCAACCAAAGCTCTTTCTCCATAAACCGCTTCGAAAGCATCCAAAGCTTCAGATGAAGAAACCGCGTCATAAATAACATGCTTTGCGGTTGGATTAGCCGATATGAATTCACCAATCAATTTATCTGTCGAAGGGCTTGCCATTGTATTGGTCAACAAAACTACCTGTCCGCCTTTTGCTTTCGCATCGGCCAAACCTGCTTTTACTTTTGTAGTAACATCAGACCATGAAGCAGCTTTTCCGGCGATTTTTGATTCTTTCAAACGCATACTGTCATATAACGACAAGATAGACGCGTGGACCCTTGCGTTAGCTGAAAATGCAGCTCCCGGCAAATTGTTGTTTTCTATTTTAATAGGGCGGCCTTCTCTTGTTTTTACCAAAAGGTTGGCAAAATCAAAACCATCAAACATCGTAGTTGCATAAAAATCTGCAACTCCGGGAATGATTTGTTCCGGCTGGACTACATAAGGAATGGTTTTCGTTACTGGGCCTTCACAGGCTGCAAGAGATGCGGCAGCTGTAGAAAATCCAACGTACTTTAAGAAATCTCGACGGGTAGTAGAAGAGGCAGATAATTTTTCGGCATTACCCAAAAACTCATCCGTTGGAATGGCTTCAACAAATTCGTTATTTCTAAGCGTCTCAACAATAGAACTATTTTCGTTTAGTTCCTCAACACTTTTCCAGTATTTTTTGTTTGATGACATCTTATATAAATATTAGGCTTCTTAATAAATTGATTAATAGTGGCACTTACCGCATTCTAAACCTCCCATTTGAGCCGCAGTCAGTTTGTCTACGCCGTACTTTTTAGAAAGTTCCTGGTGAATTTTAGTATAGTACTCATTTCCTTCCATCTTAACATCTGTTTGACGGTGGCAGTCAATACACCACCCCATTGTTAAAGGAGCAAATTGTTTTTGGATTTCATAAGTTTCAACAGGACCGTGGCATTTCTGGCATTCTATACCAGCCACCGTAACGTGTTGCGAGTGGTTGAAATAAGCAAAATCTGGAAGATTATGGATTCTCACCCATTTAACCGGTTTTGTTTTTCCGGTATATTTTTGGTTAACCTTATCCCAACCCACAGCATCGTATAATTTTTGGATTTCTGCGGTGTAATAATCTTTGGTATATTCTACGTAAACAGAATCTTTATCACCTTGGAATTCTGAAACTGTTTTGTGGCAGTTCATACAAACATTTAATGATGGAATTCCTGCAGTTTTACTTGTTCTCGCCGAAGAATGGCAATATTTACAGTCAATAGCATTATCACCTGCGTGGATTTTATGTGAAAAATGAATTGGCTGGATTGGCTGATAATTTTGATCAATCCCAACCTGCATAAAATAGCCATACACAAAATATGCGCTTGACAGCATTAATAAGATTACCGTAACCAAAACAAGGAACTGGTTTTTTGCATAAGCTCTCCAAATTGGCATTGTTGGCTCTTTGGCGGCAACTTCAACACCATTTGCTTTTGCGATTTTCGTAAGGACACGGTTCACCAAAACCAGCATTACGATAAGCACCAGAAGAACGACTACTAATGCGCCAAGGATCAGATTGTTTGAAACACCGCTTCCTTCGCCAGAACCGCCGGGAAGTTTCGGATTGGAACCCGAAACGGCAACTTCTTTTGGCTGTGCTGTATACGCAAGGATATTGTCGATATCTACATCTGACAACTGAGGAAAAGCAGTCATTACCGACTTATTGTTCTCTTCAAATATCTTTATTGCTTTTGCATCACCTGATTTGATCATATCAGAGCTGTTGCGAATCCATTTATAAAGCCAAACTTTATCATGTTTTTCACCAACATTCCTCAACGGCGGCCCCGTCATTTTATCGTCAAGCTTATGACAGGCGGCACAATTAGAGTTAAACAACGCTTTCCCAGCTACAGGATCACCTGCTGCAGCCGGAGCCGCTGCTTCTGCGGGAGCAGCATCTTGAGCAAATGAAGTAAAGGAGAAAGTCAGCAGAAGTGCAAGACTCAGAAATAAATTCCTTGAAATCGAATTAGGGTTACCCACCTTTTTCATATAATTAAATGATTATCGACTAATTTGGTCTGGTTTTTCAGTATGGATCGTTGAAAAATCTATACTTTCTTATTAAACTTGCACAAAAATACGACTTAAGAACTATTCTCAAAACCTTAAATATATCTTAATTACCAATTTATATCAATTCTAAATAATTTCAGTTTACGGATTATTCTTATAAATAGTATATTTGTTTAAAAAACACAACTTTATGAAAAAAATCCAGTTTTACCTTTTATCCTTTGTTCTTTTTTTTTTAACGGCTATGCAGAATAATTTATTTGCCCAAGATTCAAAAACCTCAGTAACGCAGGACGCAAAATTTGAAAATCTTTTAAAAGAAAAGCGCAGGATTAATTCGTCTATCACCGTTAATGACAAATACAAGATTCAGATTTACAACGGGGATAGTGAAAATGCCCGAAAAACGCTGGCTGAATTTAAAAAGCAGTATAAGAATTTTGACGGGACGATCATTTTCAACACGCCCGTTTACAAAGTCTGGATTGGGAATTTCAAGACACGCATTGATGCTGAAAGAAACCTTACAGAAATCAAAAAGAACTATAAAAATGCCTTGCTTATCAAACCAAATAAATAGTCTGAAAGCTTAAAAACAAAAACGTCCTGAAATTCAGGACGTTTTTTTATAATTAATATTGACTACTTCAGTTTCTTTTTCACAGCGACTTCCTGGAATGCCTCGATTATATCGCGCTCTTCAACATCATTGTAATTCTTGATCTGAATACCGCAATCATATCCTTTAGAAACTTCCTTAACATCGTCTTTGAAACGTTTAAGAGCCGTTAACTCACCGGTATGGACAACAACTCCTTCGCGGATGATACGGATTTTTGATGAACGGAAAATCTTTCCATCGGTTACCATGCAACCGGCAATCGTACCAACTTTGGAGATTTTGAAAAGTTCCCTGATTTCAGCGGTTCCGGTAATTTCTTCTTTCATTTCAGGAGAAAGCATTCCTTCCATCGCATCTTTCAGATCATCGATGGCGTCATAGATAATCGAATAGCTTCTGATATCAATTTCTTCTTTATCAGCTAACTGGCGTGCATTTCCTGCAGGGCGAACATTAAATCCGATAATGATGGCATCCGAAGCGGAAGCAAGCATTACGTCGGTTTCAGTAATCGCTCCAACACCTTTATGTATAATGTTGATCTGGATTTCCTCGGTAGATAATTTAGAAAACGAATCGGATAATGCTTCAACAGAACCGTCAACGTCTCCTTTTAGGATGATGTTCAATTCTTTAAATTGGCCAAGAGCGATACGTCTTCCGATTTCAGCAAGCGTAATATGCCTTTGTGTACGAACTGATTGCTCGCGCATCAATTGTGTACGTTTAGCAGCAATTTGCTTTGCTTCCCTTTCGTCTTCAAAAACGTTGAATTTATCTCCAGCCGTAGCAGCGCCGTCTAAACCTAAAACAGACACCGGAGTTGACGGGCCGGCTTCCTTAACCACATGACCGCGTTCATCGTGCATGGCTTTGATTTTTCCGTGGTGTTTTCCGGCAAGCATATAATCCCCGACTTTCAGGGTTCCGTCCTGGACAAGGATTGTAGAAACGTAACCTTTTCCTTTATCTAAAAACGCTTCAACAACAGTTCCGGAAGCAGGTTTATTGGGATTTGATTTTAATTCTAAAATTTCGGCTTCAAGCAACACTTTTTCAAGTAATTCTTTTACACCTGTCCCTACTTTCGCAGAAATATCGTGTGATTGGATTTTTCCACCCCAATCTTCAACCAATAAATTCATTCCGGCTAAACGCTCCTTAATTTTTTCAGGATTAGCATTCGGCTTATCGACTTTATTGATTGCAAATATAATTGGTACTCCAGCTGCTTGCGCGTGGCTGATTGCTTCTTTTGTTTGTGGCATGATATCGTCATCGGCAGCGACTACGATAATTGCGATATCTGTAACTTGAGCACCACGAGCACGCATTGCGGTAAACGCTTCGTGACCAGGCGTATCAAGGAATGCGATTTTTTGCCCGCTATCCAACGTTACTCCATATGCGCCAATATGCTGGGTAATTCCTCCTGATTCTCCCGCGATTACATTTTCTTTACGGATGTAATCCAAAAGTGATGTTTTACCGTGATCTACGTGCCCCATAACGGTTACGATTGGAGCTCTCAGTTCAAGGTCTTCTTCACGGTCTTCTACAACTTTTATGTTATCTTCAAGATCAGTTGTGATAAATTCCACTTCATAGCCAAACTCATCTGCAACGATTGTCAGGGTTTCCGCATCTAGCCTTTGGTTCATGGTAACCATGATTCCAAGTGACATACAGGTTCCGATGACTTTAGTAATTGGAACATCCATCATGGTCGCAATTTCTCCAACAGTAACGAATTCTGTTACTTTAATCGTTTTGCTGCCTTCTTCTATCGCTCTTTGCTCATCATCAGATTTTTGACGGTGTGTTTCCCTTTTATCCCTTCTGTATTTAGCGGCTTTGGATTTGCCGCCCTTACCCTGAAGTTTTTCAAGCGTTTCCCGAATTTGGTTTTTAACTTCTTCTTCGGTAGGCTCTACTTTTGCAACAATTGCCGGACGGTTTCCTTTTACAAATCCCGGTTTTGCACTTCGGTTGGCATTAGCACCCGCATTTGGGGTTATTTTGTTAGCGCCCGGCGTTCCTTGATTAGGAGTTCCGGGTTTTGGCGTAATTCTTTTTCTTTTGTTTTTA
>CAZSDN010000115.1:6747-8036 GCA_964605595.1 uncultured Flavobacterium sp.
TGCGGGGGGATCTCCCGCGGCCTGACGATGGGCTCCCGGTTTGGCCGGAATTCTTTTTCGTTTGTTTTTATTGGCATTTGCATTATTTGCATTGGCTCCAGCAGGATTTGCCCCTGGTTTATTTGGCGTAATTTTCGGCTCTTCCTTTTTCTTTTTTGGCTTATTGAATTGTGATAAATCAATGGTTTGCCCTGTAAAAGTAGTTCCTGATAATTGCACATATTGTGTAGTTATGGCTTCTTCCTGGGCTTCCGCATCAGTAGCCATTGAAACTTCTTCTTGTGGCGCAGCTTTGGCTGTTTCGTCAACTGCCGGTTTTTTGTCATCAGCAACCAAAGGTGTTTCAACTGGTTTTGCTTCGTGCTTTTGAGGCTCTGCTGCAACGGGGCTTTTTGCATTAAGGTCGATTGACCCAACGGTTTTCGGGCCGGTCACAACTGCTTTCGCCTTAATAACTTCCTGTTGTTGCCTTAAGCGCTCTTCTTCCTGAAGGCGTTTCTCTTCAATTTCTTTTTCGCGCTCCAAGCGCAATGCTTCTTTTTCTTTTCTTTTTTCTTCGCCAACTTCTTTTGAAGCTTCTTTATTCCCCTTATCGCCAGCAAATTGATTTTGCAGGATACTGTATTCGTTTTCTGAGATTTTCGCGTTTGGATTGGCATCAATAGCGATGCCTTTATCTTTGAGATAATCCACTGCTCTTTCTAACGAAATGTTCAATTCCCTTAAAACCTTGTTTACTCTTATTACTCTTTCTTCAGACATAAAATCTTTTATATTATTACCTTTTCGTTGTGTTGTTGTTGTAGATTAGTTGCTGAATTCTTCTTTCAAAATCTTCATTACATCAAGAATGGTTTCTTCTTCAAGATCGGTTCTTCTTACTAAATCGGCAACATCCTGCTTCAGGATACTTCTAGCAGTGTCCAAACCGATTTTTGCAAATTCTTCGATAACCCATCCGTCAATTTCATCAGAAAACTCTGTTAATTCAACATCATCTTCTTCTTCAGCAATGTTACCTTCACGGATAACATCAAGTTCATAACCTGTCAATTGCCCGGCCAATTTAATATTATGCCCGCCTCTTCCGATGGCTTTTGAAACTTCTTCCAATTTTAGAAAAACTTCGGCTCTTTTTGTTTCTTCATTTATTTTGATGGAAGAAACTTTTGCAGGGCTCAAAGCTCTTGTGATATACAATTGCTGGTTTGTCGTATAATTGATTACATCAATATTCTCGTTTCCTAATTCGCGGACGATCCCGTGAATACGCGAACCTTTCATTCCTA
>CAZSDN010000116.1:0-7959 GCA_964605595.1 uncultured Flavobacterium sp.
GTGCAAACAACGGACCGGGGCAAGCTCCGGTCATTGCCCAGCCCAAACCGAAAGTCAGACCACCATAGATTTGACCTTTATTGAATGTTTTGGGAGCTATTTTAATGGGTTCGCCGTAAATGGTTTTGATGTTGAATTTCTTTATCAGGAAAACGGAAATCATACCTGTTAAGACCGCACTTCCGATGATGCCGTACATATGGAACGATTGTAGACGGAACATTTCCTGTATGCGATACCAACTGACTACTTCCGATTTTACGAAGATGATACCGAACAATACGCCGATGACGAGGTATTTGAGGTTGTGATACCATTTGTGTTCCAAATCGCTTTCGTTTACGCACATTGCGTCTAATTCACGAAGCTGTAAATCTTTTTCTGTATCTGTATTTTGTTGCATTGCTTGTTGAGGTTAAAGTGAAAGAATATACGGTAAGATGAGGTTTGCCATAATGAAACCACCGACCATAAAACAAATGGTGGCAATCAGCGAGGGCAACTGTAAATTAGACAATCCCATAATGGCGTGTCCGCTGGTACAGCCTCCTGCGTAGCGTGTTCCGAAGCCTACCAAGAAACCTCCGACGACCATTAGTATAAAGCCTTTCAACGTAAATAAGGACTGCCAATTGATGATGTCTTCAGGGATTAAATTGTTATAGTTGGTAATGCCGTAACCTGCCAGTTCTTCCGCCAATTTCGGATTGACCTCAACAGGATTGGGATTGGACAACAGGCTGATGGCAACGGCTCCGCCTATCAGTATTCCGAATACAAAAAGTAAATTCCATATTTCTTTTTTCCAATCGTATTTAAAGAACGGAATGTTGGCAGGTATACATGAAGCACATATATGCCGTAGTGAGGAACTGATGCCAAATGATTTGTTTCCGATGATTAAAAGTAAGGGTACGGTAAGCCCAACTAATGGGCCTGCAACGTACCAAGCCCACGGTTGTTTCAAAAATTCTAACATTTATAATTTATTTGTTTTCGTTAATCAATCTTTCTAATTCGTTTGCCGGAACAATACCCGATTGCCTCCAGCGTATTTCGCCGTTCTTAAAGATAATAAGCGTAGGTACGCCACGTACCTGAAACGTTGCTGCCGCCTGTGGGTTCTTGTCCACATCAATTTTGATAATGTTTGCGTTGTCGCCTACACGCTGTTTTAATTCTTCGAGAACGGGCGACATCATTTTACACGGGTTGCACCATTCGGCGAAGAAATCCACCAATACAGGCTTATCACTGTTGATTATTTCCTGAAACGTCATATTGTTTTTTGTCTTTTTTAAATGTTGATACTAATAATCCGCCCATAACCGCACCGTAAAGCGTGCTGTTGAACGGGTTTGAGGTAATGGCACAACTGCCCGTAGTACAGCCTATAAATTTCCAATAGAGGTAGCCTGCAATCGCACCGATAACCGCACCTATCAGGGTAAACAGTTGTTTTTTAGCGAATTTCTTCATACGTTATATCTTCTGTTTTTTTATTGGTTCTCCGTACAGGCGTATTGCAACCCGAAGTACCGCAACAACCTATATTCAACAACGGCATTAAGGAGAATAAACCGCCCAATCCGACAAGCAACCATTGTTGTGCCTGAATGCCCTGTACGATAATAAAGACACCCAATGCCAATCGCAATACCCGCATCAGTTTCCAATTTCTTAAATATTCTTTCATGCCCCCCCTTTTAATTAACTTCCTGATGTACGTTCTGCCAAGTTCCGCCGTTAATGACATTCTGAAAGCCGTTCCGCTCCAAAATACTTTTTGCCTGTCCGCTCCGGTTTCCGCTCCGGCAAAAGACAACAATATTTTTCCTGCCTTTGAATTGTGACAGTTGATGTGCTACTTTATCTAACGGAATGTTTACCGCTCCTTTTACGCTGCCTGCCGAGAACTCGGCAGGTGTGCGAACGTCCACTAAAAACGCACCATTTTGTACGGCTTCTTTTAGTTCGCCGTTGTCTGTTGGTGTAAACATATTTTTGAAAATTCCAAACATTGTTATTGTTGTTATGGTAATGATAATTAGTTGAATGCTTTGCTTTGACATACTCATCAAGTGCTACGCATTGGCAGCCTGCCATTCATTCATTCCGCCCGAAAAATTCTTGACGTTTTCAAAGCCGTTTTTGGCAAGAATCGAATAAGCTACCGCAGAGCGGTCGCCAGCCTGACAATGGATAACGACCTGCTTGTCCTTGTTGATTTTATCCAAGTTGTCCGACAATGTGCCTACAAAAACATTCTCTGCTCCGGCTATGTGCCCGGCTTCATATTCCGAAGCTCCACGCACATCTACTATCTGTACGTTGTCCTTTCCGGTGTAGGTCTTAAATTCTTCCAAAGAAATCACGTCTGCTGTTTGCAGTTCCATACCCAAATCATTTACGTCTGAAACGTAGCCGTAAATATTATCCAATCCGATACGCATTAGTTTACGGGTCAAATCTTCCATTTGGCTGTCATCGGCTACCAATATGAACTGTTCCTGATAATTCAGCAACCAACCGCACCAAGTAGAAAAGGCGTTTTTGCCCTGAATATTTAAACTTCTGGCGATAAAACCATTGGCAAAATCTACCTTATTGCGGGTATCTATGACCTTAATGCCTTTTTCATAGGCAGATATAAACTGCTCTTTGGACAATTTCGGGTGTTTCGGAACCTCAATCAATAAAGTACGGGGAACTTTATTGAGGTGTTTCATCATTGCAAAATATTTAGGCGGTTCGGGCTGGTCGGCTAACAGGTAGTCGGTAAACCCTTTTTCATCTTCTCCATATTGCAACGCCCAATTACGTATTTTCTCATAACCTACTGTAGAGCTGTGTACTGCTCCCAATGCTTTACCACAAGCCGAGCCTGCTCCGTGTGCCGACCATACCTGAACATATTCGGGAAGTGCGGCAAACTTTTTCAACGATTGGAACATTTGTTTGGCTCCTGCTTCTTTTGTTCCGACAAGCCCTGCGGCTTTCTCCAATAAATCTGGGCGACCAATATCGCCAATGAATACAAAATCGCCTGTGAATACCATTACGGGCTTATCTGTTGCCGGGTGGTCGGTCAGCAAAAAGCTGATACTTTCGGGCGTATGCCCAGGCGTGTGCATTACCTCCAATGTAAGGTTTCCAACTTTAATCACATCTCCGTCTTTCAGTCCGATGTGTGGGAACTGATATTGCCAATCTTCGCTTCCCTCGTCTGATAGATACACTTCTGCCCCTGTAACGGCAGCCAGCTCCCGTGAACCGCAGAGAAAGTCTGCGTGTATGTGGGTTTCGATAATGTGCGTTATGCGTAGATTGTTCTGCTTCACAATGTCAAGATATACATCTATATCTCTTTGGGCATCTATTACGATTGCTTCGCCTGTAGCCTGACAGCCTACTACATAACTGCCCTGTGCTAAACTCTTATCATAAACGTGTTGAAAAAACATAATCCTATTATATTAATTGATAATTATTCTTTTGATACTGCAAATTTCCGTTACTTATTTCTCCTTTACAGCTACTTTGGTCACACAAGCGAAATTTATTTTAATAGGGTTTCTTTGATGATGATATAAATACCCATTATCAGCACGAACCAACCGAAAGCTGGTTTGAGCTTTTCTCCGTTTATTCTTTTGGAAAGAGTCATTCCTATAAAAATCCCTGCGATGGCAAAAGCCGTAACTGTGGAGAGAAAAACCCAATCAATAAGGCTTTCGCCACTTTCGCCAAAGAAGCCAATCAATGACTTTGCGGCAATGATTATCAATGAAGTACCAACGGCTTCTTTCATCGGCAATTTGCTCAACAGTACTAAAGCCGGAATAATCAAAAAACCACCGCCTGCCCCGACAAGTCCTGTCAATATGCCTACAAGAGTTCCCTCTACAAGAATTAAAGGATAAGTGAATTGTTGTTTTCGGGGGATTTCTTCGCTTACCTGCTTTTCCTTTTTTATCATACTGTACGAGGCGAAAATCATCAGTACGGCAAAGAGCAACATCAGGAGCATACTTTTGGTAACGGTAAAATCTCCGATGCTTAAAATTTCGTTTGGAATGGCTGGAACAATATAAGCTCTTGTGAGGTAAACGGCGATAATGGACGGAATACCAAAAACGACAGCCGTTCTGATATTGACCAAACCTTTTGTGAAATAAGAAAATGAACCGAAGACACTTGTTGTGCCTACGATAAAAAGAGAATATGCGGTTGCTAAAACCGCATCTATTCGGAATAAGTAAACTAAAACGGGAACGGTAAGAATACTGCCTCCGCCACCGATTAACCCTAATGCTATGCCTATAAAAATTGATGCTAAGTACCCTGCTATATCCATAAGATTTTTGAAATTGATACTGCAAAATTGTATCGATTTCAAATCCTATACAGCTACTTTAGTTACATAAGGGTTATTATTTATTCTTATTTAGGTATTCTAATTGATAATTACCTATGTGTTTTTTACTTTCTGTTATACTTTTCTTGTGTTTGAAAAAATTAGTAACACCAATTATTAAAAGAGTAATGGAAACTATGATAAAAGCAGACTCAATGAGTTCTTTATGTTTTACGGTTGTTAGGTTATTGATGCTCAATCCTGCTACCAAAAAGTACATTGAAGTTCGTAAAAAAGCCAACAAGGTAGATTGGTTCGCCAAAATTGTTCGTTCAAGAGCAAGTCTTTCTCGAAGTATTAAATCCTTATTCATATTTACGAAGAATAGTTATTTTATTTCTGCCAAGTTTTACAACCCCGTTTTCTTCCAACTGCTTTAACAGGCGTGATACAACGGTTCGGGCAGTACCTAATTCGTTGGCCAATTGTTCGTGGGTAATGGTTAAGGTGTTATTGCCTGTGAGTTCCTGTTTTTTGTAGAGTAAGGACAATAATCGGTCATCTACTTTTTTGAACGTGATAGCATCGACTATTTCCAATAGTTCCTCAAAACGCTTGTGGTATAAACGAAAAATGTAATCCAGCCACTGCGGATATTCTTTGATGAACAATACCACTTTATCCATTGGCAGAAAAAGAACCTCTGCATCTTCTTCCACTTCGGCTTTAACTTTGCTGGTTTCATTGTGCATACCTCCCAAAAAGGACATAATACAACTTTCTCCAGTTTTGATATAATACAGCAAAATCTCCCTGCCGTCTTCTTCCGTTCGGATAACTTTTAATGTTCCTTTGGTAACAATCGGGATAGAACGAATAGAAGCATTTTCATTGAGTATGATACTTCCTACTTTATATTCTTTCTGTATGCTGTGTTGGTAAAGTTTTTCCACCAATTCAGGCGAAGACTTAAATTCTGTTATCTGTTCCATACGTTCCATCAGCTAAATATTAAAGGGTTATTGTTACTGCATTAAATATGCTATCTACAAACTTACGGTATCTGTTTTTTATTTAATTTGTCTTTTGTTAAAAATGAGTGGTTATCCCTCCTGTATCAGGTGCTGTAAGTCCGCATTCTTAATGCGTTTTATCTCACTTTCAATAATATGAACGATGTCAGATTTTATCTGACAGTATCGTGCAATACAAAAAGCACCATTGTTTGCGAATTAGGCTTGATAAAACTTTTTTACGCAATGTTATTTAGACAGAAACTCTTCTGTATTTTTTATTTCAGCATAGGCAAATGCTAACGCTGATAGGAATGCATTATGAACATCATCAGCTTTTACAGCTTTGCCATTAATCTCCAAATCCCTTGAAGCACAGGCATCACCAATTACCGTACATTTATATCCAAAGTCAAATGCAGCCCTTGTGGTAGCATCAATACACATGTGCGTCATCATTCCTGTAATAACTAATTCAGTTACTTCATTTTCCTTTAAGTAATCTAAAAGACCTGTTTCTCGAAAACTATTTGGATAGCTCTTCTGAATTACTTTTTCTCCGTTACGTGGTTGAACGCTTTCATGTATTTCTACTCCATTTGTTCCAACAACCATAAATGGAGCTCCATTTGGGCTTATGTGTTGAATGTGTATAACAGGTTGGTTGTTTGCTCTAAAGTGCTCAAGTACTTTACCTGCTTTAATGCCTGCTTGTTGTGGGTTATGCAATGGAAAAGCTCCATTTTCAAAGTAATCATTTTGAATATCTACAATGATTAATGCTTGTTTACTCATAATACTTTACATTTTATGTTATGGTGCAAAATTATTATGATATTAAAAAGCTGATGCTACCAAAAGGTTATTAAGAGATACCATTTTGATAACCTTCGACAAATTCGCTTATGGTCATCCCTGTCTGGGTTTTGAAGAATCGCATTAAGTGGTTAGGCTCGGGAAAGTGAAGTTGATAAGAAATTTCCGAAACAGTAAGCTCAGTGTGAACTAGGTAATCTTTAATTTCAATGAGCAATCGCTGTTTTAAAAGATCGGTAGCTGTAATATTAAATTGTTTTTTTACGATTTTGTTTAAGGAAATGCGACTGATACCCAAAAGTTCCGTATACTCATTGACACGTTGCTTTTCTTTAATGTGAGTTTCGGTTAGCTTCTTAAAAAGGAAGGCGTAGTTGTTACTATTTTTCTCTGAAGGTAAACTATGTTTTTCCGCATATTCCCTGTTGAGTTTCTGCAAAAGGTAATAAATAAGAGAGCGGATAATATGTACGCTATCTGTTTTGGTCTTTAGTAATTCTGACTTAATTTCTGACAGTAATACACAATATCGGTCAACGCTTTCTTTTTCAACTTGTAAATTCAAAGGAAGTTCCAACTGATAAAAATATAACAGTCGATAAGTAAATAATTTATCAGAGAAAAAGTCATTTAAAAAATCCTCCTGAAAAACCAAAACGGTAAATTCTAAATTATCGGAATTGAGAAATAACTGTCGCTTCTGAAACGGTGAAATAAACACAATTGAGTTGTCTTCAATTGTTATTTTTTGATGGTTCAATATAATGTGCCCATCGCCTTTTCTAAAAAAGATGATTTCAAAAAAATCAGCATTGAATATTTCATTACTCAAATAGCTCGGTCTGACTTCTTCTGTTGTAAGTACATTGAGGAGAAAGTCTACCCCGCATTCTGTTTTATGAAATTTTATTGTTTTCAAAAATTAAATCTCTTTGTGCAAAAATACTCAAATATTTTCCTGGTTCATTTCCGAACAATATCATTTGTACTCATTTCTTCTTCTTACATAATCTTAAATTTTTAATGTTCTGGCGTGAATATAAAGGCTATTTGGAGTGGCTATAAGAAAGTGGCAGCCAGTGACGTTTGTGGCAGTATTTGGCTCTAAAATAAAAATTCAACTTATTAATAATAAGTCAATTGTTTCATTTTTGCAGTTGAATGTTTCGTTTTTAGGCTATCCGATTTTTTAACTTCGCAGTATCGACAAATATTTGTGGAAATGGATAAATGATACAACATTCCAGCGTTTTTAAAATATATCAATGTGAGCGGCACAAATATCGATGAGGTTCAGGTAGTATTGAAATAATCTAGTTTTAATTCATATCAGGGAAAACCCCTATTTTAAAAATTGCCTGTTTACCCTCATAAAACTATTAGTTTCCAGTTCGAATTTTGTACAGTAATTCAAAATTGAAGAATATGAAAACTAAAACAACTCTTATCGTATTGGCTTTAACTCTAGGGTTCTCGGTAAATGCACAAGTGATCAATCCCAAAGAAACTGCGAAGCGAAAAGCTGAAGACCGAGCAAACAGTAAAACCGATCAGGGGATAGATAAAGGTCTAGACAAGATTGAAGAAGGTATCGGCAACATTTTCAAGAAGAAAGATAAAAAGAAGAAGACTGACGACAATCAAACTGAAAATAGTAAGAATAACCAACCTGAAATAAATAGCGATAATCAACCAAACAATAGCGACGGGAGCAATGGTAACAATTCATCGCAACCCACTGCCAGTACTTCTAAATCCAGTTCAAAGTTCGAT
>CAZSDN010000117.1:0-7910 GCA_964605595.1 uncultured Flavobacterium sp.
AGGAACACTTCGATTTTCAGGATCAGTTCTTCAATGCTGAAAGGTTTTACCAGATAATCATCTGCACCAAGACGAAGTCCTTTTATGCGGTCTTCTTTTAATGTTTTTGCCGAAAGGAAAATAATCGGAATGTCGGCATTGAGGCGGCGGATTTCTGTGGCCAATTCGAAACCATCCATTTTTGGAAGCATAATATCGAAAATGCAAATGTCGAAATCCTGATTTTTGAATGCTTCTTTTGCCGAAATTCCATCTTCGAAATGTGCCACTTCATAGGATTTTTCCAAATTGTCTTTTGTAAGGAATGCAAGCGTTGCATCATCTTCAACATAAAGAATCTTGAATTTCTGCATTATTTTTTGTGAATTAAAATTGAAATCGACAAACCGTTTCCGGCATTATTTTTTGCCGAAATTTTCCAGTTGTGCAATTTGCATATTTTTTTGACATAATACAATCCGAGGCCAAAACCGTTGACTTCATTGCTTTTTGTACTTGGAATACGATAGAATTTATCAAAAATAAACGAAAGGTTTTTACTTGGAATTCCAATTCCGTTATCAGAGAATTCGATTTTCAGGTTTTGGTTTTCTTCCGAAATTGTGATGTTGATTTCAGGAATTTTTTCGCAATATTTTACCGAATTGTCAATCAGGTTGTAAACGATATTTGTAAAATGGAACCTGTCGCCGTTAATAAAATAATTCTTTTCTGAATGTATTGAAACGGCCGTTTCGGGATATTTCAAACGTATGTTTTCAATTACTTCGTCAATTACCGGAATTACAGAAATGGTTTCCTTTTCAAGGATTAACGGCGAATTGTCTGATTTTGCACTTTCAAGGATTTTACCGATATGGCTGTTAAGTTTGTTGCTTTGCGTAATAATGATCCCGGTATATTTTTCAAGCTTTTCGTCTGATTGGATTGCGGTTTGTTTCGCCAGGTAATTGGAAGCAATTAAAATCGATGATAAAGGCGTCTTGAATTCATGCGTCATGTTATTAATGAAATCACGCTGTAATTCTGAATATTTTTTCTGTTGGATAATCGTGAAAATCGAATAAACATAAACCAGCAAGATAACGACAAGCGCAAACGAAAGTATAAACCAGAATTTTAGCGAACTGAACAAATAAGAAGTTTCATTCGGAAACCGTATAGCGAAATAATACACAAGGTTTTTGTGTTTTGGAAAGTAAACGGTTGGTTTTGTTTCAGAATTTTTTGTAATCGAAACATAATTCCCATAAACCATTTCGTCGCTATGGCAATTGTACATTGCATATTCAAAATCGGTGGAAAGATTGACTTTGCTGAATTCTGACTTTAAGTAAAATTCAAGGATTTCAGGTTCAAAATCGTTATCGATGTTTACGATATAATAATCATTGGAAACTTTTCGTACCGGATTTTCAGCTGGCAATTCATGGTTTGTTCCTTCGTAAAGCTTTTTGGTAACTTCCAGTAAAGCGATGTGGGCTTTTTGGCTGAACTTTTTTTCTTCAAGCGAATAAGCCTGTTTTGTCCATAACAATTGTGCTATCAGTATCCCGATAATTGCTACGAGCCCGATTATGATAATAAAATTTAATTTGTTTTTTTTCAAGGCAGTTGTAAAGTTTCGGGATAAAATTACTTAAATAATTCGGTTGAATTCACGGTTAACAAGTCATTAACAAACATTTGAAACCGGTTAACAGCGACACAAACGTATCTGAAATACTTTTGACTTGTTCAATTGACAAACAAAACCATTTTAGAAAACTTTAAAATTTAAATTATGAAAAACATTATCAGAATTTCAGCATTTGTATTTGCATTAGGATTAATGTCATTTACAGTTTTGCCAACAAAAAACAATGAAGTAAAAAATGTGTCGGTATCACCAGTGGCATGGAAAAGCGAACAAATTGACTTGGGCGATATTCCTCAAGGAACTCCAAAGTCAATAGTTTTTGAGTTTAGAAATACCGGGGAAAAAGCAATTTTAATCACAAATGTGAAACCGTCATGCGGATGCACGTTGGCCGATTATACAAAAACCCCGATCCAGCCGGGAGAAACCGCAATTATAACAGCGACCTATGATGCTACTGCAAAAGGGCCGTTTACAAAAAATGTGACGGTGACGACAAATGCTGAGGAAACTCCAAAAGTCCTTTTTTTTAAAGGAATAGTTATTTAATTAGTTAATAAGTAATAGCTTACAACAAAAAACTCCGAATGTAAATCCGGAGTTTTTTATTCATTATTATCTATTAATTGTTCATTCTTGATTAATTACTGGTTCGCCGTATAAATCAAATTCAGTGGCTTCGGTGATTTTTACCATTACGAAATCGCCGGTTTTTACATAATGTTTTGAAGCGTCTATCAGAACTTCGTTATCAACATCGGGGCTGTCAAATTCTGTTCTTCCGACAAAATGAGCGCCTTCTTTGCGATCGATGATGCATTTGAAAACCTGCCCGACTTTCTCCTGGTTCAGTTCCCATGAAATCTGTGACTGGATTTCCATGATTTCATTTGCACGGGCTTGCTTTACATCGGCCGGAACGTCATCTTTCAATAAATAGGCATGCGTATTTTCTTCATGTGAGTAAGCAAAACAGCCCAAACGCTCGAAACGCATTTCTTCAACCCAGTTTTTCAGGATTTGGAAATCTTCTTCGGTTTCGCCGGGATAACCAACGATCAAAGTTGTGCGGATAGTCATTTCGGGAACGGCCGCACGGAAATCTTTTAAAAGCTGCGTGGTTTTTGCATAAGTAGTTCCGCGACGCATTGATTTCAAGATATTGTCGGAAATATGCTGCAATGGAATATCGATATAATTACAAATCTTCGGTTCACGCTTCATGATTTCTAGGACATCCATCGGAAATCCGGAAGGAAATGCATAATGCAGGCGGATCCATTCAATTCCTTCAACTTTTACCAAAGCTTCGAGCAATTCGCCAAGGTTTCGCTTTTTATATAAATCCAAACCATAATACGTTAAATCCTGAGCTATCAGGATTAATTCTTTTACACCATTTTTTGCAAGGCCTTCGGCTTCTTTAACCAGTTTTTCAATTGGTTGTGAAACGTGTTTGCCACGCATTAGCGGAATCGCGCAAAAACTGCACGGACGGTCGCAACCTTCGGCAATTTTTAAATAAGCATAATTTTTTGGAGTTGTCGTAAGGCGTTCGCCAAGAAGTTCGTGCTTGTAATCGGCGCCTAAAGCTTTAAGCAGCAAAGGCAATTCAGTTGTTCCGAAATATTGATCGACATTTGGGATTTCTTTTTCCAGATCCGGGCGATAACGTTCTGATAAACATCCGGTAACGAAAACTTTGTCAACCTCGCCACGTTCTTTTTTATCGGCATATTCGAGGATCATATTTACAGATTCGGCCTTTGCATTGTCGATAAATCCGCAGGTATTGATTACGATAATGTTTCCTTCATCTTTAGCCGAAGCTTCATGGGTAACGTCTTTTCCGCTTGCGCGAAGCTGGCCCATCAAAACTTCACTATCATAGACATTTTTGGAACATCCGAGCGTGATTACGTTTATTTTGTTGTTTTTTAAAGACTTAGTCCTCATAGCATTCTGAATTTGGAGTGCAAAATTACGCTTTTTATTTGGTGTAAGCCTAATTTAAAAGAAAATCCGTTCTCCTAACAGAAAAACGGATTTTATGGTATTTTGTAACCGATTACAATTCAAATAAAACGGTCAGTGAAACATTGTTGTTTCTCGAATTGATTGTCGCCGGGCTTGTCAAGCCTTTGGAGAAAAATCCCTCCATATAATCTCTTTTTGCCAAAGTGTAAGAAATATCGAGCTTTAATTCGCCGAAACTGTATCCAAGACCGGCAGAATAACTATTTAAGTCACCAATGGTTTTCTCGTTTTTATACGGACTTTCCTGAAAACGGTAACCGCCACGCAAGCTCCATTCTTGAATTCGGTATTCGCCACCGATCCTGAATTCGCTGGATGCTTTGAACGCATCAGAAATTTCATTGTTAACGATTGAATAATCGCCTTTTGGCTTAAACTCTGAATTGCTATAATCTTTATGGCTGTAATCAAAACTGATTAATCCTCTTTTTCCAAAAACATAAGCCAAACTTCCATTGTATTTTCCGGGAGTCATTAATTTATATGTTGGGTAAACCATAGTTATGTTCGGATCTATGAAAGATAGATTTGGGCCGACGCAATCAGCACAATCAACCGCTAATGTTTGCAGCAGTTCATCATTTAATGAATACCATGTTGGCGATTCGTATGAAAAACCAATGCGGAATTCGTTGGTAACTTTTGCAATTGCCCCAATTTGGAAGGAAAACCCGCTTCCGTATGTATAAAGATCATTTGAGAATCGCAAAACCTGAACGCCTGTGCCAGCATCATTGTTATCAGAAGTTAGATAGTTTTCGTAAAAACTTGTGTTTCTGACATAATCAACGAAATGCGAGTTAAGGTTAATCCCGAAATAGTAACGGTCTTTATATGAGGTTCCGGCGTTAAAAGTTAGTTTTCCATTATAACCAGTTGTGCTGATGCTGTTTTCCTGATAATAATTTGCGGTTGCGCTTAAATTTGATTCGTATTGAGATGTGTTTCCGATTTGGCGTATGATGCCGCTGTTTAGCCCGAGATAAGTTTGCTGTTCAGCATAATTCAGAAAATCATAATTGGCATTGGCGACTCCGCTGGGAATTCCATTGGCATAATTTATAAAATAGTTGGCGGCAGATTGCATTGGATTTATTCCCTTTGCAAAAATGGAATTGTCGAAATTATTAGCATTTTCATAATTCATCGCAAGCGTTATCTTTGACCAGTTTGTTTTCTCATCATGATTGTTAAAAACCCAAAGTGCGCCAACTTGATTTAAATCGATAGCGTTGTCGGATACATTTGCTTGACTTCCGAAATAATTGGTTCTGTTTTTCTTATTATAACTACTGATTGTTACTGCCGCTTGGTTATTGACGAATATTGCGGAACCGGCTGGATTCACGTTTAACGCTGAAAAATCACCGCCTAAAGCTCCGAAAGCTCCGCTCATGGCGCTAAAACGTGCAGTTCCGTTCAAGTTTTCCAATCCATATCGTATTGCATCTGAGGCTTCTTGTGCCCGTATTGAGTTAATGGATAGGAAAAAGACTGTTGATAAGAAAAAGTATTTTTTCATTTTGATTTTAAGATATAGTCTAAAAAAATACCTATGCTGAACATTGCTGTAAAACATAGGTAAGTATTTGTTAGAGAAGATTAACCTCTTCTTCCTCCTCCGCCACGGCTTCCACCGCCACCACTGCTGTTGCCGCTTGAACGGCTTCCGCCAGAACTAGGCGTGTATGATCTTGTTGATGAATCAGAACCTCTGCTTGGGGAATAATTGTTATTCCTGTTTGTTGGAGCAGGAGTGTAATTGTTATTTCTGGTAGAAGAATTGTTGCTGTTTCTTGTTGTATTGTAATTTGCATCACGAGAACCCGAATTCCTTGAATCATTATTTCGGGTTGTATATGTATTTGTCCTGTTGTCAGAATTGTTGTTCCTTCTTGTGAAACTATTATTATTTCTTGTTGTATATGTATTTCTTGAATTAGTGTTACTATATGATGAATAATTTCTGCCGCTTGGCATTCCACTTGAATATCCAACTCCGCTACGGCGTCCGTTAGAGTAAGCGAAATTGCCTGAGTAGCGGGTACGGCCTCCATAGTAATTGTTGTAATGATTATGATATCCGCCATAAACAGGATAATATCCTCCCCAGCCTAGACCATGCCAAGAATTCCATCCCCAACCCATATTCCAGCCCCATCCCCAGCCAGGGCCATACCAACCGCCCCAACCCCAGCCGGCACCATACCAATATGGAGAATATCCCCAGCCATTATCATAAACATTTACAATAATGCTTTCGGAATTATTACCCCAACCTGTATTGTTGCGGGCATAATAAGTAGTATCAGTTTGTGTGCTGTCCATTGCGGATTTGTAATTTTCCACATCGGTAATTATTTCTGAATTGTCCTGAAGTGAACCGAAGTACCCTTTATAATAATTATCATTAGATGAATTCCTGTTCTGTTCGGAGCGGCGACTGTTTGTATAGATTCCGTCACCGTCATCATAAGATTTATTCTGATAAGAAGCACAAGAAGTTAAGAATAAAGCAATCAGACCAAAGAGAGAATAAATGGGAAATGTTTTTGAAGAAAAATAGTAAGTTTTCATATCGTTGGCAGTTTTATTGTTACAAAAATAGTTAGTTTTGCGGAACTTTATAGTTAAAAAAAATTAACAATATTTGTGCCAAACTGTTAAATATGAGTAAGAACCTTACCACCCGATCCGAAGATTATTCAAAATGGTATAATGAACTGGTAGTTAAAGCTGATTTAGCCGAAAATTCTGGTGTTAGAGGCTGCATGGTTATCAAGCCTTATGGATATGCAATATGGGAAAAAATGCAGGCTGAATTAGACAGGATGTTTAAAGAAACCGGTCACAGCAATGCATATTTTCCACTTTTTGTTCCCAAAAGTATGTTTGAGGCTGAGGAGAAAAATGCCGAAGGTTTTGCTAAAGAGTGCGCTATCGTAACTCATTATCGCCTTAAAAATGATGAAAGCAAACCAGGAAAACTTATGGTTGATCCAAATGCTAAACTTGAAGAGGAATTGATTGTCCGCCCAACAAGTGAGGCGATCATCTGGTCTACGTATAAAGGATGGGTCCAGTCATATCGGGATTTGCCTCTCTTGATTAATCAGTGGGCAAATGTTGTACGTTGGGAAATGAGAACCCGATTGTTTTTAAGGACTGCAGAATTTTTATGGCAGGAAGGGCACACAGCACACGCAACAAGGACTGAAGCCATTGAAGAGTCGGAAAAAATGATGAATGTTTATGCAGATTTCGTCCAAGATTTTATGGCGATCCCAGTAATAAAAGGTTTAAAAACCGAAACCGAACGTTTTGCCGGAGCCGAAGAAACTTATTGTATCGAAGCGTTAATGCAGGATGGAAAAGCGCTTCAAGCGGGAACTTCACACTTTTTAGGTCAGAATTTTGCAAAAGCTTTTGATGTGAAATTCGCTAATCAGGAAGGGAAACAAGAATATGTTTGGGGAACTTCATGGGGCGTTTCAACCCGATTAATGGGTGCTTTGGTAATGACGCATTCTGATGATAATGGATTGGTTTTACCGCCAAATCTTGCTCCGATACAGGTTGTAATTGTTCCGATTTATAAATCAGAAGAAGAATTTTTAGCAGTTTCAGAAGCGGCGAATATTTTAGTTTCACAATTCAAAAAGCTCAGGATTTCGATTAAATTTGATGACAGGACTACACATAAACCGGGATTTAAGTTTGCCGAATGGGAATTAAAAGGTGTTCCGGTGCGTATCGCAATCGGACCGAAAGACCTGGAAAACGGAACTTTTGAAGTAGCTCGTAGAGATACACTCACAAAAGAAATTGTTGTAAAGGACGGAATCGTAAATCATGTCAGTGATTTGTTAGAGCAAATACAAACGGATTTATTCAATAAAGCTTTGGATTACAGAAATACACATATAACTGAAGTGAATGATTTCGAAGAATTTAAAAGCGTTTTGGAAAGCAAAGGAGGATTTATTTCAGCGCATTGGGACGGAACTCCTGAAACCGAAGAAAAAATTAAAGACCTTACAAAAGCAACTATCAGATGCATCGCTTTGAGTAGGGTAGAAGAGTCGGGAAGTTGTGTGTATACTGGTAGGCCATCGGTTGGCAGAGTGCTTTTTGCGAAAGCGTATTAAAAATAATTGAAAAAATATCCGCAAGCTATTGTACGAATAAAAAATAGTTGTATTTTTGCATCCGCATTGAAGCAACAGGCCCGTTC
>CAZSDN010000118.1:0-6737 GCA_964605595.1 uncultured Flavobacterium sp.
TACGGGAGGCGTCCATCACATGCTTCAAAACCGTTTTGAGCGCAGCCTAAACAACCTGAATAAAGTTATAACACGCGAGGTCAATACTTTTGATATTAAGGTAAATGGCATTGTACACAAGCCCGAAATTTATTATATAAAACAAACCACAACATGCCAGGCAGACGATATGCAAAGCCGTTTGTTAACAATGCTTCCGCATATCATTTACTTTTTCGAAAAAAATAAGATTACCATGAACGGAAGCCCGTTCGTAATTTATGAAGCTACCGATCCTATAAAAAACACTGTGACTTTTTCGGTTTGCGCACCGCTGACGGAAGAAATTTTTCTTTCTCCTGAAAGCAATGTCAGCGTAGGAAAACTCGAAGCGTTTTCAGCATTGAAAACTACGCTTACCGGTGATTATTCGCATCGCCCGGCAGCAAGAAAAAAAGCGGTCGAATATATGAATCAAAATAATATCCTGGAAATCACAACGCTCAAACGCATGGATGTTTATGTAAAAAGTGCTTCCGATATCCGATATCCGTCAAAATGGGTAACCGAGATTTTAATTCCGGTAAAAACCGTTTCAGCTCCACCAGTTACAACAACTACCGCTACTCCGCCAAAACCGGTTAACGAACCAATCATATCGCAATAAACCGATTACTTCAATAAATGCCTGATTGCGGTTTCAGCAGCATGAAGCCCAAATAATCCCGGCATATAACTGTTTGTTCCGTAGAATGACTTCTTGAAATTCTTGCCGTCAGTTTTTTTAAGGCTTGATGAATCTTGTATTTCGGAAGAAAAAACAACTTTGATTCCTTTATCGATTTTTGCTTCGCGAAGGCGCTTTTTGATAAATTTTGCCAGATAGCAATTTTCTGTTTTGCTTATGTCGGCAACTTTAACTTTGGAAGCAATCATCTTTCCTCCTGCTCCCATGCTGCTTACGATTTTGACTTTTTTCCGCTTGGCGGCAATGAGCAGGTTCAATTTTGGCGTAACGCTGTCGATGCAATCCAGGACAAAATCAAATTCAGGTGAAACGATTTCAAAAGCGCGCTCAGGCGAAAGGAATTCCTGCAATCTTATTAATTCCAATTCCGGGTTAATATCCATCAAACGATCGCCGACAATAGTGATTTTTGGTTCCCCAACAGTAGAATGCAACGCCGGAAGCTGGCGGTTTATGTTCGTAATATCCACAACATCGCCATCAACGATCGTCATTTTCCCAACTCCGGCACGTGCCAGGAATTCGGCTGCGAATGAACCTACACCTCCTAAACCAACGACTAAAACATTAGCATTTTTTAATTTTTCCAATCCTTCAGGCTTGAATAAAAGTTCAGCCCTTTCTGTCCATTCTGCCATTATTGCTTATTTTTTTGAAATGCAAAATTAAAATTTGTTTGGATAAGATGCTGCAATTGCTGCACATTTATGTCTTTATATTTCGCCGCAAGCGCGTAAACTTCTTCGATTCCTTCTTCAATCGTATCAGTTTCAAGGAAAAAACGGCTATTTGGAACATTTTTAAAAACCGGTTCAAGTTCAGGATTCCGAAGCAAATATTTTCCGAAAGACAAATAAAACCCGTTTTGCAATAAACTTTCGGCAACCTGGATATTTTTTGAGAATCCGTGAATGATCATCGGAACAGAGATTTTGAGTTCCCTTTTAATTTCGATAACTTCCTGAAAAGCGGCCACGCAATGTATGATTACGGGTTTCCGAAATTTTTCTGCCAGCATTAATTGTTTCTGAAAAACAGGAACCTGGATTTCCAAAGGAGTTCCAATTCGTTTATCCAGACCACATTCTCCGATTGCCAGGCAATTTTCAAGCGGGAGTTTTTCTTCAATAAAATTCAGATGCTCATCAGTTTTTCCTTCCTTGATATGCCATGGATGGATTCCAATAGAAAAATAAGGAACCGATGCATCAAATTCATCCGGATATTGATTGACAAGTTCCAGAATATTATGCTGGTTCGTAAATCGGTGCGTATGAAGATTGAAATAATCCATTTGAAGAATTTGGCTTACAAAAATAATCAAAGAATCCGTAAAATTTTCTATGAAGTTTTATCGTACACTTTGTAACTTTACCACTCATCAACCAAACATGCTTCACACAGCTTTTCAACGCTACATTAACAACTTCAAAGGATTTTCCCGAGAAGTCTGGATTCTTGCGACAGTCACTTTTATTAACCGCGCCGGGACAATGGTGCTTCCGTTCCTTTCAAAATACCTGAAAGAGAACCTTCATTTTTCTTACAGTGAAGTTGGCTGGATTATGGTTAGTTTTGGCTTGGGATCGATGCTCGGATCTTTTTTAGGCGGAAAATTATCCGATAAAATCGGGTTTTATAAAATCATGATTTTCAGTTTATTTACGAGCGGTTTCATGATTTTGATGTTACAGTTCATTGAAAGTTTCTGGGGTTTATGTTTTGCGATGTTTCTCGTTATGACCGTAGCCGACATGTTCCGGCCTGCAATGTTTGTTTCGCTCGGAACGTATGCAAAACCAGAAAACCGGGCGCGTGCGTTTACTTTAGTAAGGCTGGCAATTAATCTCGGTTTCGCTGCCGGGCCTGCTTTTGGTGGACTTATCATTATGGGAATTGGCTACAAAGGATTATTTTGGGTTGACGGACTAAGCTGTATTATCGCTATACTGGCTTTTGCAGTTTTGGTAAAAGAAAAGAAAAAACTCCAAGAGCAGCACATCGAAAACCTGGAAAATAATGAGAATGTTTCGGTTTGGAAAGACGGGATTTACTGGATTTTCTTATTTATAAGCTTTGCTACCGCGATGATTTTTTTCCAGATATTTTCGACCTTACCATTATATCATAACGAAAAATACGGGCTGACGGAACTACAGACCGGCTTGCTGATGACACTAAACGGATTCCTTGTCTTTCTTTTGGAAATGCCTATTGTTGGCTATTTCGAACGAAAAAATGCACCGAAGATCAACCTGATTATTTTTGGTACTTTATTAATGTCTTTAAGTTTTTATGTTCTTTTAATCGATGCCTGGGCGGGGATTTTAATTATCAGTATGATAATGATGTCGTTTAGCGAAATGTTCCTTTTTCCGTTTTCAAATTCGTTTGCTTTGAGCCGCGCGCCAAAAGGGCATGAAGGCCGGTATATGGCTTTGTTTACGATGAGTTTCAGTTTGGCGCATATTGGAAGCTCTAAAACCGGAATGGAAATTATTGGGCATTTTGGTTACATGGTAAACTGGATTTTTATGGGTTCATTGGGAATAATTGCCGTTCTTGTTGCTATTTACCTGAAGAAAATTCTCGCTATAAAATAATTCAATCCATTGTTTTTCAATTAATTAAGAATATTATCGTTTTCGATTATAATATTTTAACTAAGTTTTTAGTTATTAAACTAACTTATTAGTTATATTTGCTTCAAATAATTCAATATGCAGAAACTGACACTCAAAGAAGAAGAAATCATGCAGGTTTTATGGAAACTTGAAAAAGCTTTCATAAAAGAAATCATGTCTGAAATCCCCGATCAGCATTATAATACGCTATCTACATTTGTTCGGATTTTGGAAGATAAAGGTTTTGTGGCGCATCATTCGTTTGGAAAAACGCATCAATATTATCCGCTTGTAAGCAAGGAAGATTATAAAAAAAGTCAGGTTGATGTAACGATTTCAAATTATTTCAACAGTTCGTATAAAAATATGGTTTCGTTTTTTGCGAGCGAAAAGAAGATCACCGCCGAAGAATTACGCGAAGTACTCGATATGATTGAAGCACAAAATAAAAAGAAATAATATGGAAATCTACATTCTGAAATCAGGCGGGATTATGTTATTTGTCCTTGCGGTGTATTATTTGTTGCTTCGCCAGGAAACTTTTTACAGGAACAATCGGTTTTATTTGTTGGCAGGATTGACGCTTTCTGTTGTATTGCCATTGATCACTTTTACGAAGGTTGAATGGATTGAAGCGGTTGAAATTTCGACAGATTTATCGCCGGTTATTGTTCAAAATCTTCCAAGGCAGATAAATGCTGAAACATTTTTAATTGATTGGTCTCAACTTTTAAAGTGGATTTATATCATTGGTACAATCGCATTTACTATCAAATTTATATTGGATTTTATAGATCTCAGGAAAACACTTCGCGGGAAAACCATTATTAAATCCGGAAAGTTTAAAATTGTTGAAACTTCTGAAAACGTATCGCCTTTCTCCTATTTCAATTATATTGTTTACAATCCTGATTTATATTCAAAAATAGAACTTGCCAACATTATTGAACATGAAAAAGTACATTGCAGGCAAAAGCATTCTGTTGATGTAATTGTTTCGATAATTTACTGTATTATTTTCTGGTTCAATCCGTTTGCTTGGCTTTATAAGAAAACAATCATACAAAACCTCGAGTTCATCGCTGACAATGAAGCCAGCGGAAAAATATCTGACCGTTTAAGTTACCAAATAACACTTGTAAAAGTAACAGCGCACGAGAATTGCGTTGCGATCACTAACCATTTTTATCAATCTTTAATCAAAAAACGAATCGTTATGCTAAACAAAAACCAATCGAACAGAGCCAATCAATGGAAATACGGAATTGTATTCCCCGCAATCGTAGTATTCATGATGCAATTTCAAGTGAATGTTATCGCTCAGCAGAAAAATGCGAAAACTCACACGGCAACAGCCTCTTTTTCTGAAAACAGCGATGCTAAAATCAATGCTTTTATGATTTTGCCATCAACAACGGACAAAGAGTTGAAGTCGTATGAAGACATGCTGCAAAAACAATATGGCATGGAAATGAAGTTTTCCAATATCCTACGAAATAATAAAAAGGAAATCCTTCGCTTCGACTTCTGGTATGATGACAAAGTTAACAAACCACAAACCATTTATGTATCAAAGGACAAACCTGAAAATCTGTTCTTTATGATTAACATCAAAAAAGATAAATCAGGAAAAGACACTTTGAAAGTCATTACGTATGACAAAGGAAACACAACCGGGCAATCGTATAAAGTAGAAGCCGAAACGGTTACATTTATAGATGAGGAAAAGTTATCTACAACAAATAAACCATTCAAAAACCCATTAATTATTGATAAGAATGGGAAGCAGATAGCATATGATCAAAATAATTATGAGCTATTGGTAGATGGATCGGTAACATCGATCTCGCCTGAAGAAGCTGTGAAAAAATATGGCGACAAGGCTAAGGATGGAGCATTAGTAATTGACGGAGATTATCAATTAGTAAAGAAAGGCAGCCTTCCTGAAGGTAGAATTGTTGCTGTAGCGGATAACGAACAGATATCAAAAATTATCACACTTGAAAACGGTAATGAAGTTGTTTTCCTGAAAGGCGGAAAGGTTAAAGTTCCCGGTAATGCCACAATCACGTTCGATAAGAATTCGAATACCGAACTAATAATTGATGGCGTAAAATACAATGATCCAATAGAAACAATTGAGAAAATGGATCTAAATCGCATAAAAACAGCTTATGTAAATGAGTCTTGGGATAAGAACGATAAAAAGACTGTTCAGCTTGTCATGAAGTTGAAATCCTAATTTGAATATGTAGTTAAGAAAAAAAACGCCGGAAATTATCCGGCGTTTTTTATTCAGTAATAAAATCGCTAATTACTTCTTCTTTAGTGGCGCAGCATTTACAAACTTCTTATCAGTTGGATTATAAGACAATTTATTTTCCTGTGCCTTATTCTTCAAAACAACATCACCTGTTGGTGTAAGTGAAAATTCGAAACCTTCTTTGCGCAGTTTTTGCTGCGTTTCAGAAACGGTTTGCTTTGTATCAAGATAAACAATCTCAGAGATAGTCGTCGTGGTTTGCTCATTCGACAATACTTTGGTTTTCGAAGCTACATCATAGATTTCAGTAAAAGTTGTCTCAGCAGATTCTTTCTTTAATTTAGTTTCAGTATTGGCAACTTCTGTCCATGAAACCGCATAAAGCTTGGAACCCTTTGCAGTAAATGGAATAATCTTTCCTTGAGCAGGAAGCTTCTTAACACTAACGGGTTTAATTAAAATCGTATCCTTTTTATTTTTATCGTTTATAAAAAGATAAAAATTATCCTTTACAACTTCTGCCGAAAGATTGTCAGCTTTTGCAAGAACGAAGTTATTAGGAATCCCGACTTTTTTATCTGTTTTTTTCTGGCTGTAGCCTAAAGATGTACATAATAATACTGCAATTGAGAAGATGATTTTTAGCATAGGATTAAGTTTTAAGATTCCCGAAAATAATGAAAAATCATACTTGTACTCTATTTTAAAATATATTTAACGTATTGCTTTGCAGTTTTGTATGGTGAAGTGATTTGTATAACTAATGTGTTTTTCGTGACCTGAAACTCCAAACATAAAATCAATAAAAAAACCGGACTATCTCTAGTCCGGTTCTCTATTCAGAAGTTTTATCAATCGAACGATCCAAAAATCGAACAATCTTAAAATCTAATTATTTTACTTCTTCGTAATCAACATCCTGAACATTGTCGCCTTGTGCTTCACCTTGTGGCGCCTCACCTTGTGGCTGTCCTTGCTCACCTTGTGCATACATTGCTTCGGTAGCTGTTTTCCAAGCTGCGTTGATGTTGTCAAGCGCTGTTTGGATTGCAGGAATATCCTGGTTTCCGTGAGCCATTTTCAACTCGGTCAAAGCATACTCGATAGCTGTTTTGTTTTCGTC
>CAZSDN010000118.1:6747-7763 GCA_964605595.1 uncultured Flavobacterium sp.
TCTTCATTCTTTCGATTTCTTCTGCAGTCAATCCTGAAGAAGCTTCGATACGGATATCGTGTGATTTTCCTGTTCCTTTATCAGTCGCAGAAACTTTGATGATACCATTCGCGTCAATATCAAAAGTAACCTCGATTTGAGGAACGCCTCTTGGCGCTGGTGGAATTCCGTCAAGGTGGAAACGACCAATAGTTTTGTTATCAGCAGCCATAGCTCTTTCACCTTGCAGCACATGGATTTCAACACTTGGCTGAGAATCAGCGGCAGTTGAGAATACCTGTGATTTTTTAGTTGGTATAGTTGTATTTGCTTCGATAAGCTTCGTTAAAACTCCGCCCATAGTTTCGATACCTAATGAAAGAGGCGTTACATCAAGCAACAATACATCTTTTACATCACCAGATAAAACACCACCTTGGATAGCAGCTCCGATAGCTACAACCTCATCAGGATTTACACCTTTAGAAGCTTTTTTACCGAAGAATTTCTCTACTTCGTCAGCGATTCTTGGCATACGTGTAGAACCTCCAACAAGGATAACCTCGTCTATATCTGAAGTTGACAAACCTGCATCTTTCAATGCTTTTGCAACCGGTTCCATTGAACGTTTTACCAATTTATCAGACAATTGCTCAAATTTGGCT
Source organism: uncultured Flavobacterium sp. (assembly GCA_964605595.1). Classification (GTDB taxonomy): domain Bacteria; phylum Bacteroidota; class Bacteroidia; order Flavobacteriales; family Flavobacteriaceae; genus Flavobacterium. Next base: position 7,392 of record CAZSDN010000118.1, read on the forward strand.
CTTGACAATTTCTTTACCAAGTGCTTTGGCCCTGAAGCCGTAGCCGTTACATAAGGAAGGTTGATTTCAGTTTCTGCAGAAGATGAAAGCTCAATTTTAGCTTTTTCAGCAGCTTCTTTGATACGTTGCAATGACATTGGGTCAAGGCGCAAATCGATTCCTTCTTCAGCTTTGAATTCATCTGCCAACCAGTCAATTATTGTTTGGTCGAAATCGTCACCACCTAAGTGTGTGTCTCCATTTGTAGACAATACTTCGAAAACTCCGTCTCCTAATTCAAGGATAGAAATATCAAAAGTACCACCACCTAAATCATAAACAGCGATTTTTTGATCCGTTCCTTTTTTATCCAATCCGTATGCCAAAGCAGCA
>CAZSDN010000119.1:0-4292 GCA_964605595.1 uncultured Flavobacterium sp.
CATGCCGCATGATTTAGGAAACGGATCCATAGTGTTTAGCGGCCGAACGAGCAGCGGATGGGGTTTGTGGCGCAGCAACGGAATTTTAAACGAGTTCATTGCAGATCTTACAACTACCAGCGCATTGGCAAATCATGCGCCTTTAACCGCAGGGAAATTAATTAATGGAAAAGTTTTTTTTGAGTCTATAACTGAAGAATATGGTGTTGAGCCCTGGGTAACCAACGGAACGGTAACCGGTACTCATTTACTCAAGGATATTCATTGGAGTGTTGATTTTTTTGAAGGTTCGATTCCGGCGCTTTTTACTCAAGTCGGGGCGAATGTATATTTCAGGGCCAAAGATAATCTTCATGGTTATGAAATATGGAAAACCGATGGTACGGGCGCCGGTACGCAAATGCTGAAGGAAATCTATCCGGGAAACAACACCAATGCAGGATTGCCATACGGACTTACAGAAATGAATGGATTGCTTTATTTTATCCAAGACGATGGGGTGAACGGTGCACAAATATGGAAAAGTGACGGTACCGAACAAGGTACTGAAAGAGTAACTAATGTTACTAACGGCTATGTTACTAATTCTCCATTTCGTCCTACATTTGTGAACAATAACAGGATTTACTTCACAATGCTTACTCCGGCGACAGGCAATGAGCCTTGGGTTACTGACGGAACTTCTGAAGGAACCAGCATGATTGCCGATATTGCGCCAGGTTTTTTCGATTCTTTGCCGGGAAATTTTGTAGGAATAAACGAAGATGTATTTTTTGAGGCTACTGTCGACGGCACTTTTTCGGGTTACAAACAATTCCGTATCTCGGGTAATTTAAAGGTAACTAACGCCGATACGCAAAAGGTTCATATTTATCCAAATCCTGTAAAAGATATATTGAATGTCGATTATTCCGGGGTGAATTTTAAACTTGAAATTTATGATATGCCCGGGAAACTGATTTTGTCAAAACAAAACGCGTCTCAGGTTGATGTTTCCGGCTTTGCCAAAGGAGTTTACATTCTTAAAATAATTGAGAATAAAAATATCCGGACGGTAAAAATCATCAAGGAATAAAACGGATGCTATGAATAATAATAGTAAATTGTGGTTGGTTTAACCAAAAAGTTTTGCGATTTCCTTATTTACGAATTCAAGGAAACGCTCGTCTTTTTCGGTAAAAGGATCTAAAACCTCAGAATCGATGTCAATCTGGCCGATATTTTTGCCATTTACAAAAAGCGGCACCACAATTTCTGATTTTACAGTCATGCTGCATGCAATATAATTGTCCTGCGCCTGAACATCGGGGACTACAAAGTTTTTATTAGAAACGGCGACTTGCCCGCAAATGCCTTTCCCGAAAGGGATAACGGTATGGTCGGTCTTTTCTCCGGCATAAGGCCCAAGGATAAGTTCTTCTTTATCGCCATTCCGGAAATAAAAACCAACCCAGTCATAATAATCGATATTGTCTTGCAATAAATGACAAATCTGCATCAGTTTATCATCACGCAACACGCCTTTATGATGTAAAATATCCTGAACTTTTGGTTTCAACTCTTCGAAGGTCATGGCTTTGTTTTTTACAAAATTAATCCATAAACGTAACTTTAATTTATATATTTTTGTTAAAAATTCAGTTTTGAAAAGTTACTTCATCCAATACAAGCCTTTTTTACTTTTTCTGGGAAAGTTCATCGGAACTTATATTACCCTCATTTTTTTATACCAAATCTATCTGAACCAGTTTGATAAAGAAACATTCGAGCCGGACGGATTAACTACGTTAGTTGCCGAAAACACGGCCTGGGCATTAAAGTTATTGGATTATGATGTCAGAATACCAAGGCATGAAAGCGAACAGTCCTATGTTCTTTTTGTGGGCGACGATTCGGTTGTGCGCATTATTGAAGGCTGTAACGCAGTAAGCGTGATAATTTTATTCGTTTCGTTTATAATCGCCTTCAGCGGAAGGTTGTCAAAGACTTTGCTTTTTATTGCGGCAGGGATTTTACTGATGCATGTCCTAAATATACTCAGGATTATTGGGCTTATTCTGGGACTGGTTTATTATCCGGAATATGAAAGCCTGTTGCACGACATTATATTTCCGTTGTTCATTTACGGAGTGGTTTTCGGATTATGGGTAGTGTGGATCAATAAATTTTCATTTTATGCTGAAAACACTCCTAAACAATAAGCTTCGCCTTTTAATTTTTATAATTCTTGTCTTGCTTTTTGCATGCATACGCGCTTTTGAGAATAATTTGTTTTACGACCCTTTTTTGGATTTTTTCAAGAGTGAGTTCACAAATCTTCCATTGCCCGAATTTGATCCGGGGAAACTCGCGTTGCACCTTTTTTTCAGGTATTTGCTGAATACGGGTATTTCATTGGCTTTGATTTATGTAGCTTTTAAAGATATTGAGCTGGTAAAATTTTCATCTGTTCTGTACCTGCTCTTTTTTATAATCCTCATTGCCGCATTTTTCCTTATCATTTATATGTTTGAAGAGAAAAACAACCTGGTGCTTTTTTATGTCAGAAGATTTTTGATCCAGCCCTTATTTGTCATTTTATTCCTTCCGGCATTCTTTTATCAGAAACGGATCTCGAAAAAATAACGTTTCTTTTGAGTTTCAAAAGTTATTTTTGAATAATTTTGCAACATGAATTTCAAAAAATGTACAAGTCTGTTTTTGGCAATGCTGATATTGGTTTCCAATGTCGGTTTGGCATTTACGGTACATTATTGTGAAGGAAAAATCGCATCAATAACTTCGGTTTTTAATAAAGATGAGATTTGCGAAATGAAAGCCAAACCGGCTGAAAAGTCGTGTTGCGCAAAAGAAGTAGCGGCCGATCATGAAAAATGCTGCAAGAATAAGATTGTCAATCTTGATGAAAAGCCGGATGATGTAATCGTTAAAATATTTTCATTCCAGATTGATGCTCCATACCTAATCCACGATTGGAAACCGTTAACTTTTGAACATGGCGAAATGCCAAAAGGCAACGATAAAATTGCTTTTTATTGTGATGCGAATTCGCCTCCGCTTTTTAAACTGTATTCCCAATACCTTTTCTACGCCTGATTTAATGTCTTAAAACAGCTTCGCTTTGCGAAACAAACTGAGTTAAAACATTAAATACATTTTATGCAAAAACAAGCAATTGTACTTTTGTGCGTGCTTTTTTCTTCTTTTGCGTTTGCCCAGGATACGCTGCAAACGGTTAAAGTTGAAGGAAAGTCCAAGAGTATAAGAAAATCATATAAAGTCACAACAAATACGTCAGTAATGACGAGCAAGGAGTTGCTCAAAGCTGCCTGCTGTAACCTTGCCGAAAGTTTTGAAACAAATCCTTCAATTGATGTAAATTTTTCGGATGCGCTTACCGGAACCAAGCAAATCAGGATGCTCGGATTAACAAGCCCGTACCTAATGATCACCGAAGAAAATATTCCGTCGGTACGTGGCGCTTCACAAGCGTATGGATTGTCTTTTACGCCCGGAACCTGGGTTGAAAGCATCCAGATTACAAAAGGTGCAAGTTCGGTTGTGAATGGTTACGAAAGTATTTCGGGCCAGATAAATACCGAATTAATCAAACCTTCCGAAGATATTCCTTTCTTTTTGAATGCATACGGTTCGACCGATTCAAGGTTTGAACTCAATACGCATTTCAATAAAAAAATCTCTGATAAATGGAGCAGTAGTTTATTCGTCCACGGAAATACCAGAGTTTCAAAAAATGACATGAACGATGATGGTTTTCTCGACAATCCGTTAGGAAAACAGATAAATGTGCTCAATCGCTGGCAATACAGTAATGCCGAAAAAGGCTGGGTGAGTTTTATCAATCTCCGTTATATGAACGACGAAAAGCAAACCGGAGAAATCGATTTTAACAAACAACGCGACAAAGGCACGATGAATTTCTGGGGTTCAGAAATCAATACCGAGCGTGTTGATGTATCTGCAAAAATAGGCTATGTTTTCCCGGATATGCCCTACCAGAGCATTGGTTTCCAAAACGCTTTTACAGGCCATAAACAAGAATCATATTTTGGGTTGAATCAATATAATATTAGTCAGAAAAGTTATTATTCGAACCTGATTTTCAATTCAATCATCGATAATACGATGAACAAGTTTGCAACAGGATTTAATTTCACATATGATGATTATAATGAATATGTTGCCGTTACAAATGCTGCCGGAATTTATGACCGGATTGATACTTCTGTAGGTGCATTTTTTGAATATACCTATGATAATACCGATAATTT
>CAZSDN010000119.1:4302-7744 GCA_964605595.1 uncultured Flavobacterium sp.
ATTTTAGTCTTGTTTTGGGCGGAAGAGTCGATAAACACAACCGTTTGGGCGTTTTTGCAACACCAAGAATCCATGCCCGTTATAATCCGTGGGAAAAAGCGGTAATCCGGGCTTCGGTAGGAAGAGGAAAACGCGCGGCGAATATTTTTGCCGAGAACCAACAGCTTTTCGCAAGTTCAAGAGCTTTCAATATTTTGGATACGAAAGGGCGGATATATGGGCTTGCTCCTGAAATTGCTTGGAATTACGGGTTGAGTTTTATGCAAGGTTTTACTATTTTTGGGAAAAGCGCTGATATTGGGTTTGATTTTTTCAGGACTGATTTTCAGAGCCAGGCGGTGGTTGATTTGTACCAAAGTCCGCAACAGGCCAATTTTTATAATCTTGACGGAAAGTCGTATGCAAACAGTATGCAATTGGAATTCAATATGGAAATTATCACGCATTTGAATCTTCGCTCGGCCTATAAATATTATGATATACGAACAGATTATATAAGCGGAAGCAATGAAAGGCCGCTTCAGGCAAAGCATCGTTTTTTTACAAATCTTGAGTATGCGACACATATTGATGACAATGGACACCGATGGAAATTCGATTTTACCTATAACTGGATGGGAAAACAAAGGCTTCCTTTTACAGCGACAAATCCCGAAGCTGATCGTTTTTCAGATTATTCACCGGCAATTTCATTGATGAATGCTCAAATAACACGCACGTTTTCATCTACATTTGAAATGTATACGGGAGTTGAGAATCTTGGGAATTATAAGCAGGAAAAAGCAATATTAGGAAGCGATAACCCTTTTGGGCCGAATTTTGATTCGTCAATAATCTATGCCCCGATTTTTGGACAAATGTTCTATGCGGGCCTTCGGTTTAAAATCAAATAACATTAAATGATTCGAAAATGAAAAATATAATTTTAGTTTTAGTGGCGCTGATTGGTTTTTCGGCCAACGCACAGGAAAAAAAGAATAAAAATGCCAAGTATGAGATTGAAGTCAACGGCAATTGTGAGCAGTGCAAAAAGCGTATCGAAAAGGCTGCTTTCAGTATTGGCGGAGTTAAATCGGCGACCTGGCAAATCGATGCACATAAACTGCAAGTAATAATCAACGAAGAAAAAACTTCAGTGTCGGACGTGAAAAAAGCGATTGCAAAAGCCGGCCATGATACTGATGACGTTAAAGCTATTGATGAAGATTATAAAAACCTTCATCACTGCTGTAAATATGAACGAAAATAATTATAAACCTGGAGATTTTATCTTTGGGTTTTCTAATTTTAATCAAAAATGAAGCATACATATAAAATTGGCGGAATGACCTGCAACGGATGCAGGGCTTCGGTCGAAAATAAACTAAATGCGGTTCCGGGCGTAATTACCGCGAGCGTGAACCTGGAAAATTCCGAAGCTGAAATCGAAATGGGAAACCATATTCCGGTTTCAGTTTTTCAGTCAGCTTTGCCCGATAAATATACGATAACCGAAAATAAAAAAGATATTTTCGAGTATGCCGGAATTCCGGTTGAAAAACAAAAATCCGATTTGCAGCAGCTTTTTCCGCTGTTTTTGATTTTTGGATACATTACGGCCGCGGCGGTTTTTTTAAATCTGGATCCGTTTAACACAGACGGCTTTATGCTTGACTTTATGGGGCTTTTTTATATTGTTTTTAGTTTCTTCAAGATGTTGGATTTAAAAGGTTTTCCTGATTCGTTCAGGATGTACGATCCTTTGGCAAAAAAGATCCCGTTTTATGCGGCCATATATCCTTTTATAGAAACTGCTTTAGGTTTGGCATTCCTGTTTCGGTTTGAAGTTAAGATTGCGTTGATTTCTACATTAGTCATTTTGGGAACAACAACAATTGGCGTAACCAAGGTTTTATTGGATAAAAAATCAATTCAGTGCGCTTGCCTAGGAACGGCTTTGAAATTGCCGATGACCAAGGCTACTTTCATAGAAAATTCAATTATGCTCATTATGGCTGTTTTAATGATAATTTCAACGTTTTAAACAGTTAATTAATCCTTAAAATCAACAATAAATTGCGGTTAAAGGATTTTATTCTTACTTTCACGCCTGTTAAAATTTATGCCTAAAAAACTTATCAATGACTGACTTTGACTGGAAAAATCTTTTAGACCCGCTTTACTATATCCATTTTGATATTAATGGGGTCAAACTGGGGATTTATATTGTTTTGTTTATCGTGTTTGCCGAAACCGGGCTTTTTGCAGGTTTCTTTCTTCCTGGAGACAGTTTGCTTTTCCTTGCCGGAATTTACAATCGCGAACTGGTAGAAAATGTTGTTTTTATTGAAAGCAATTTTCTAAATGTTGCACTATTATCAACCCTGGTAGCCATTGCCGGAATACTTGGAAACACAGTTGGTTACTGGTTCGGATCAAAAAGCGGTTACTATTTATACAACCGTGAGGATTCTTTTTGGTTTAAGAAAAAATACCTGATCCAATCGAAAGATTTTTTTGAAAAACACGGTGGACGTGCCATTATCTTTGCAAGGTTCCTTCCGATTTTCAGGACATTTGCGCCTATAGTTGCCGGAATTGTATTGATGGAGAAAAAGCGGTTCATGTTTTATAATGTACTTAGCTCCATTATCTGGTCGTTTACGCTGATTTTTGCAGGCCATTATTTGTATGATTATCTTTTGAGAAATTTTGGAATTAACCTGAAAGAATACATCGAATACATTGTTATCACCCTTATTTTGGTTACGCTGTTGCCGGTAATTTACAAGTTCAGTAAAAAAACTGTTCATGCTGTAGAAGAACAGATCGATGCTGACGATGATGAGAAAGAATAAAAAATATAGAATGTAAAACCGGATTCAGTTCCGGTTTTATTTTTATGGCCCATGAGTACAATTGTCTTTTAAAGTATGTTTCTCTGTCCATTAAATAAAAATTTAAAAATAAAAAAAGGGGAATATACATTCCCCTTTTTTTATTTTCCTTGAACGATTACATCATTCCCGGCATACCGCCGCCCATTGGGTTTCCGCCGGCATTTTCTTCTTTAATTTCGATAAGTGCACATTCAGTCGTTAAAATCATTCCGGCAACCGAAGCTGCATTTTCCAATGCCACACGGGTAACTTTTTTAGGATCGATAATTCCGGCTTTCAGCATATCTACATATTCATCGGTTTTAGCGTTATATCCAAAATCACCTTTTCCGTCGGCAACTTTTGCTACAACAACAGAACCTTCAAGGCCTGCATTTTCAACGATAGTCCTTAATGGCGATTCTACCGCGCGTGAAACAATCTGAATCCCGGTTGCTTCATCGGCATTGTCAGGCTTAAGGTTTTTTAAAGCGCCTTTAGCTCTTAGTAATGCAACGCCTCCGCCGGCAACGATTCCTTCTTCAACTGCAGCGCGTGTTGCGTGTAGCGCATCGTCAACACGG
>CAZSDN010000120.1:0-4297 GCA_964605595.1 uncultured Flavobacterium sp.
AAAGGGTTTCATCAATCCTGACAGGCTTTCGCAGATGTATTTAAAAAAAATTTCATTATTCAATTATAAGAATTTCCACGAGGCAAATTTTGATTTTGACTATAAAATCAACTGTTTTGTCGGAAAAAACGGGATTGGGAAAACCAATGTTCTTGACGCGATTTATCATTTGTCTTATGGAAAAAGCTATTTCAATCCGCTTGCCGTCCAGAATATCCGTCACAATGAGGAGTTTTTTGTGATTGACGGCGAGTTTGAAAAAGGCTCGCGAAACGAACAAATTGTCTGCAGCCTGAAGAAAGGGCAAAAAAAAATCCTCAAGCGAAACGGGAAGCAATATGAAAAATTTTCAGACCATATCGGTTTTATCCCGCTGGTAATGATTTCTCCTGCCGACCGCGACCTGATTATTGAAGGAAGCGAAACACGCCGTAAATTCATCGACAGCGTCATTTCACAGCTCGACAACAATTATTTACAGCAGCTTATACAGTATCAAAAAGTGCTTACTCAGCGAAATGCCTTACTAAAATATTTTGCGATAAACCATATTTTTGAAACCGATACCTTATATATATACAACGAGCAACTGGACAACCTGGGGCATTTAATTTTTGAAAAAAGAAAATCGTTTATTGATGATTTTATCCCTATTTTCAACAAGCACCATCAAACAATAACAGGCTCTGAAGAAACCGTGCAATTGGTTTACGAAAGTCATTTGCACGATAAAAACCTGCTTTCGTTACTGGAAGAATCAATAAATAAAGATCGTGTCCTGCATTATACCAGCATGGGAATCCACAAAGATGACCTATCGTTCGAGATCGACCATCATTCGATTAAAAAGTTCGGCTCACAAGGCCAGCAAAAGTCGTTTCTCATCGCCCTGAAGCTGGCACAGTTTGAGTTTGTAAAAAAACAAAGCGGCGAAAATCCGATTTTGTTATTTGATGACATTTTTGATAAGCTCGATGAAAACCGTGTCGGGAAAATCATAGAAATGGTAAACAATGAAAGTTTTGGCCAGCTATTTATTTCTGATACCCATCCTGAAAGAACCGAAAGCATCGTAAAATCAACACACCAATCCTATAAGATTTTCAACTTATAGATTGACAATTACCCTGATTAAAAAATTTGGTGCTGTGAAAAAATACTTATTTTAGCACTATTGAATCTAAATGAAGCTAATGAAAACCTGCAACTTTATAATTTTATTTGTTTTTCTGGCATTATCGTCATGCACGGGGCAAACTTCAAAAAAATATGAAAGCATTTCCCCTGAAGCCTTTGCCGAAAAAATAAACACTACACAAAACCCGCAGATCATCGATGTCCGTTCGCCCGAAGAATTCTCCGGACAGCACATTGACAATGCCGTGAACATAAACTGGAATAGTAATGATTTTGTTTCAAAAGCCAGTTCATACGATAAGAAAAAACCTGTGTTTGTTTATTGTTTAAGCGGCGGAAGAAGCAAGCAGGCTTCGCAAAAACTCAGTGAAATGGGATTTTCGAACATTTATGAACTGCAAGGCGGGATCATGAAATGGAATGCTGCCGGGCTTTCAAAACCCAGCAATGAAATCATCGGAATGCGCGGCGAGGAGTTTAACGAATTATTAAACACCGATAAAAAAGTGCTGGTTAATTTTTATGCCGATTGGTGTGCTCCCTGCAAAAAAATGGCACCTTATATTAAGAAAATGCAAAAGGATTTAGCTCCAAACATCACCATAATAAGATTAAATGCCGACGAACACAAAACATTGGTTTCAGAAATGAAAATCAATGAGCTGCCAACGCTTTTGCTATATGAGGACAAAGAAATCAAATGGAAACATTTAGGATTCATCTCTGAAGAAAATCTAAAAAAACAATTATAAAAGATATTTTATGCTGTCAAAAGAATCGATACAATTTCTCGACGACTTAAAAGCCAACAATAATCGCGACTGGTTTTTGGCAAATAAGAAACGGTATGAAATTTTCAAAAAAGATTACCATCAGCTCGTTTCAGGTTTTCTTGATGCCATGAAACCGCTTGATCCATCGCTTGAATTACAGGAAGTAAAAAATTGCACATTCAGGATCAACCGCGATATCAGGTTTTCAAAAGATAAATCTCCCTATAAAGACCATTTGGGGATCTGGATGTCATCAGGAGCAAAAGGCGCAAACCGTGCCGGATATTATATACATATTTCACGGAATGAAAGTTTCATCGCCGGCGGATTTTACTCGCCTGAAGCTGATGAATTGAAAAAAGTACGCAAGGAAATCGAATTCTTTCATGACGATCTTGAAGCAATCCTGAACAATCAAAAGTTTAAATCTGTTTTTGGTACTTTGGACAGGAACGAAAGCAATTCGCTCAAAACAGCACCTAAAGGTTATGAAAAAGACCATCCGGCGATTGAATTGCTTAAACTGAAAAGCTTTACGGCTTCGCAAAAATTCGATATTTCTGAAGCCACAAAAAAAGATTTTATTGCAAAAACCACTGAAAAACTTATTGCCTTAAAACCTTTGAATGAGTTCATTAACCGCGCATTAACATCGGAAGAATCATAAATGGAAAAACGTAAAATCCTTTTTCTTGGGGAATCAAACAGAGCCGACGCCATTACCTGGATGAACGGATTGAAAGAGTTTGGCGATTTTGAAATCATCTGCTGGGAACTGAAATCTTCAAATGACGGGTTGAACCGCATAAAACGTATCCTTGAGTTTAAATTGGCGCCTTTTAAAATCAGAAAAGTAATCAGGCAACAAAAGCCTGATATGGTCATTGCCGAAAGGACAACAAGCTACGGATTTCTGGCTGCTCTGGCCGGCATCAGGCCTATTGCAATCGCGCAACAGGGAAGAACCGATTTATGGCCTGAGAATTCTGTTTTGCTTCCTTTTAAGAAAATCATCCAGAATTATGCTTTTAAAAAAGCCAACCTTATCCATGCATGGGGACCTGTAATGACCGTTTCAATGCGGGAAGCAAAAGTTGACATGGACAAGGTTTTGGTTCTCCCAAAAGGAATTGATTTGAATAAGTTCAAGATGCGCAATAATTCCGAAGTAAAAAAAATACACGCAATCGTAACCCGGTCGTTAATGCCTGAATATCGCCACGACACCATTTTAAAGGCTTTTTCTATCTTAAACCAAAAAGGAATAGATTTCGCGCTTACCGTAGTTGGCGACGGAACAGAACTTAAAAAGCTGAAAGATTTAGCAAAAAGCCTATATATCAGTGAAAAAATAAATTTCACGGGAAGAATTCCAAATACACAACTTCCCGAATTATTGCAACAATCCAATTTTTACATAAGCATGCCTATTACCGAAGGCGTTTCGGCATCATTGTTTGAAGCAATGGCCTCAGGTTGTTATCCCGTTGTTACAGACCTTCCGGGGAATCAAAGCTGGATTACCCATCGTAAAAACGGACAATTGATTCCCATAGATGACTATCAGAATTTAGCGAATGAATTGATTTGGGCTAATGAAAATGAACAATATCGCGAAACTGCCATACTGGAAAACCGTGAATTTATAGAACAAAATGCGGACTATAGTGTCAACATGAAAGTGATTTCTCTAAAATACCACGATTTAATCAATACTGTAAAAAGCGAATAGATGTGCGGAATTAACGGAATATTGCATTTCCAGTCAAAAAGGACAATTGACAGCCGCGTGCTGACGCAAATGCGTGATTCACTCGAACACCGCGGCCCTGACGACGCGGGCTTGTTTATTGAAAACAACATAGGTTTCGGACATAGAAGATTGTCAATCCTTGATATTTCATCAGCAGGCCATCAGCCGTTTTTTTCAGATGATGGGCGTTATGCAATGGTATTCAATGGCGAAATCTATAATTTCAAAGAGTTTTATCCTGAACTGGAAAATAACGGATTCAGCATAAAAACCCATTGCGACACGGAAGTCCTGTTAAAATTATTCCAGTTGCACGGCCTTAAAATGCTCAAGCGCCTGAACGGAATGTTTGCATTTGTTATTTGGGATAAGGCAAAAAAAGAACTGACCGCAGTTCGTGACCGAATGGGCGTAAAACCTCTTTATTATTCGTTTTACAACGAAAGCTTTTATTTCGCTTCAGAGCAGAAAGCCCTTTTTACGGCGGGTGTTCCTCTCAATATTTCGCAGGACGGGCTTGAAGAATATATTTTCAACCGGTTTGCCGCCGGAGAAAACACACTGTATCAAAACGTAAAAAAGCTATTGCCCGGATACAGCTTAGTAATCAGCGAAAACGGAAAAACATCTTTTG
>CAZSDN010000120.1:4307-7689 GCA_964605595.1 uncultured Flavobacterium sp.
GGATTTAAAAACCGAAATACAGAATCAGCAAAAAATAAACAATCCGCTTGAATGGTTCGCAGGCACTTTTAACGATTCCATAAAACTCCGCATGGTGAGCGACGTTCCCGTTGGAGTTTTACTCAGTGGCGGGCTTGACTCATCATCTGTACTAGCATCATTAAATCATCAAGGGTTTAAAGATATACAAACATTCAATATCGGATTTAAGGAAAAGCAGCACAACGAAGCGCATCTGGCGAAACTGATGTCCGAAAAATTCAATTATGGTTTTCATACAATAACGCTTGAAAACAAAAACCTGTATGACAAACTGCTGGCTTCTACATATTTTCAGGACGAACCAATCGTACACCTTAGCGAGCCGCATTTGTTAGCCGTTTCAAAAATGGCAAAACCGCATGTAAAAGTCCTGCTTTCGGGTGAAGGTGCCGATGAGCTTATGGGCGGCTACGTGCGTTACAAACCTTTAAAGTTTCCAAGAATTCTGGATTCGTTATCAGTAATCAGCAACATAGAAATGTTTGCGAAAAAACCCCGGTACGATAAATTATTGCGCTATTCACAAGTTAGAAATAATTCGGACAAAGTAATTTATAACGGCTCAAATATTTATCCAAATGACATAAGGAAAACACTTGGGATTTATGATGAGCCACAAAACGAATACCGCCGAAAGATTTTAGCGGAAGCAATAGAATTATATCCGAACAACCTCAGGAGGCAAGCACTTTATTTTGACCAGCATACTTATTTATGCTCGCTTTTGGACAGGAATGACCGTTGTACAATGGGTGCATCGATAGAATGCCGGGAACCATTCCTGGATCCAAGGCTCATTACCGGATTGGGCTCATTAGACGATAAATGGCTTTTTATGGAAAAAAAAGGCAAGTTTATTCTGAAAGAAACAATGAAAACAAAACTTCCTGATGAAATACTGAATTTCAGAAAAATTGGCCTGAGCGCACCATGGGGAAGTTACATTACAAAAGACCCGGCCTTTAAAGACGAGCTTCAGGATTTTATAAAAAGTGACTTGTTTCAGATGCCGTATTTTGAAAACATCCAAGCCGAAAAACTCGTTCAGAATCTTTTGGCCGGCGACGAACGCATGATTTCTTATATCATGCCGCTTTTCATGATGCATGTGTGGCTAAAAATTATGTCGGGAAATTTTCGCGGTTTTCAGATTTAGTATAAAGATTCTCATTAATTCCCGTAAATTTGAAGCCAATAAACATCCGGTTCAAGCTTTCTTATGGAAATTATCAGCCCGTTTTCTTTAAAAGAATACAACACGTTTGGAATAGAAGCAAATGCACAGAAATTTGTCGCGGTTCATTCTATTGAAGAACTGAAAACTATCCTTGAGCAAAACCAGCACGAAAAAAAATTCATTCTTGGCGGCGGGAGCAATATGCTGCTTACAAAGGATATTGACGCGCTGGTAATACACATCGACATTAAAGGGAAGCAAATTATTCGTGAAGATGACGATTTTGTGTGGGTTGAATGCAATGCGGGCGAAAACTGGCATGAGTTTGTACTTTGGACAATTTCTCAGGATTTTGGCGGGCTCGAAAACATGTCACTTATTCCGGGAAATGTTGGAACTACACCAGTCCAGAACATTGGCGCGTATGGAACGGAAATCAAAGACACATTCGTTTCCTGCGATGCAATCGAAATTAAAAGTTTTAAAATAAAAACTTTCACAAATGCCGAATGCAATTTTGGCTACCGTGAAAGCGTTTTCAAAAATGAGATTAAAGACAGGTTCATTATTACTTCAGTCGTATTCAAATTAACAAAGCGCAACCATAAAATCAATATCGCTTATGGCGATATACAATCGGAACTTGCAAAAAACAATATCAGCAATCCCGGCCTAAAAGATGTCAGCAATGCGGTAATCGCAATCCGTGAAAGCAAGCTTCCTAACCCGAAAGAGCTTGGAAACAGCGGCAGTTTTTTTAAAAACCCGATTGTCTCAAAAAAGCAATTCGCGCCAATCCACGCAAAATTTCCCGAAATGAGGTTTTATGAAGTTTCAGAAACCGAAGTCAAGGTTCCGGCCGGCTGGCTTATTGAACAGGCTGGTTTTAAAGGTAAACGTTTTGGCGACGCGGGCGTCCATAAAAACCAGGCATTGGTTTTGGTTAACTACGGAAATGCAACCGGACAGGAAATTTTAGCGGTTTCAAAAAATATCCAGAATACAGTTTATGAAATTTTCGGGATTCATATAGAAGCCGAAGTGAATGTAATCTGATATGTATATACCTGATTTATATAAAAATGAAAATAAGGCAGAAATCAATGATTTTATTGATAAAAACGGCTTTGGCATTTTAATAAACCTTACCAATGGAAAACTCTGGGCTACGCACATTCCGTTAGAACTTGAAACAAAGCCCAATGGAAAGGCCGTTTTACACGGGCACATTTCCAAAGAAAACCCGCAGGCTTCGGGCTTTGTTGAAAAAGACGAAGTTCTGGCTATTTTTTCTGGGCCGCATACGTATGTTTCTTCCTCATGGTATGACCATGAAAATGTCCCAACATGGAATTACATTGCTGTACACGTTTATGGCAAAGTCAAAATCCTTGATGAAACTGCGACGATCGAGTCGTTAAAAAAGTTAGTCAATCGCTATGAAGCAAATTCTGAAAATCCGGTGCGGGTTGAAGATTTATCAAAAAAAACAATGATGCAGGCACGCGGCATTGTCGGATTTGAAATTGAAATAAGCGAAATCCACGCGAAGAAAAAACTTTCGCAGAACCGTGATGCAAAAAACCACGATGCCATCGTTTCTGAACTGGAAAAAAAAGACGATCAGAATGCCCATCAAATTGCACAGGAAATGAGAAAAAACAAACCTTCCTGAAATCAGGAAAATCTTTATTATGCAGGCTTTTTATTTCGGTCAGGTAATCGTACATTTGCAAAAAATTTAAAATCTCTTCCGTAACAACATGTTAACACTGATTTTTTGCTTATTTATTATCGTTACTGTTATCCAGTTTTTATATTATTTGGTCATTTTTGGCAAATTCGCTTTTGCTAAAACAAAGAAAAACAATCCGAAGAAAATTCCGGTTTCAGTAATCGTATGCGCTAAAAATGAAGAGGAAAATGTAAAAAATTTCATCCCGCTACTTGCCGAACAGAATTACCCGGATTTTGAAATCGTGCTGATAGACGATGCTTCAAGCGACGAAACCTTAGAGGTTTTTGAGGAGTTCGAGAAACAATACAGTAACATCCGGCTTGTAAAAGTTGCCAACAATGAAGCTTTCTGGGGAAATAAAAAGTTTGCCCTGACTCTTGGAATCAAAGCGGCAAGCAAAGAATACCTGTTGTTTACCGATGCCG
>CAZSDN010000121.1:0-7679 GCA_964605595.1 uncultured Flavobacterium sp.
ACGTCCTCTGTCGATACAACGACACGGCGCGGCTCAGCAACACGTCTCGAGCCCACGCCGCTGCGGACTTGTCCTCGAACGCCGCGGCGGCATGGAGCATCTCCAGCTCCTCCGATGTCAGCGAGATTGACAGCGTCTTCGTGCGGACGGTGCCGCGGGGCGCTCCGATGGTCATGCTTCCTCCTTCAGCTTTGCCTTCTTCGACCGTGACGCCACGATGTCGAGCCACTGCTTCAGGCCGAGGGGCGGGGTGATGCCGTCCTCCACTTCGATCTCGTTCTGGGGGCGAGGCTTCATGACGCCGGAGCGCCAGACCTTCGCGAGCACGGGATCAAACGTCGTCGCGCCCTGGAATCCGCCCTTCGAGGTCCACGTCGCGTCGACCGCCAGGCCCACCCTGCCATCAGGGCCACGCTTGACGCCCAGGAGCGCATACGTCTCCAGCTCGTGCTCGGGGAAACGTACATCCCCAGCCATGTGCGGTTTTTCGGACTTCTCCTCGGAGTCGCTGAGGTACAGCACCGCAGGCACGCGCACCAGGCTCCGGCGCACACGCACCTCCCACCCCGCCGCGCGGAGCCGCTTCACCGTCTGAGCGACCGTACCGCGGGCGCTGAGCGCCGCGATCTCCTCGTCGGTCATGTCGTAGCCGGGGATGATGATCTCGCGCTCAGCGGGCTCTTCGTCCTCGGGGTCCCCATCGGAGTTTTGCGCATAGTTTCCCGAAGCCTTCACTTCCCGGAAGTAGGCCGCCCAGTCGCGGCCATCACCGGGTCCATCCGTGGCGTAGATCGGCTTGGTGCGGTGATCGACGGCGGGGACGATCTCCCGCTCATCGAGGGCATCAAGGTAGGTGTCAGTCGACATGCACAGCCTCCCATCTCATCGAATCCTCGTCATAGCGCTCCTCGCCGATCGGCGTCACCTCGACACCCATCCACTGCGACAGCAGCCATGTCTCATCGAACCGGGCATCCGGCGCCCAGCCCTCCATCTCCCCCAGGCAGAGCTTTAGCGCCTCCGCGACGGACGCGGCATTGCTGGTGTTCTCCGGGCGGATCGGTGCCGTTCGGCACAAGAAGTCCGGCATCTCCCCAAAGCAGAGCACCCGCCCCGGCGAGCCATACGCGGCCTCCGCGGGGATGATCTTTAGCGGACTGTTCAGAGACGCCTTGGCAGCGCGCAGGGTCGCCAGATGGGCGTCTGAGGGCGGCCAGGGGTGAATGGCGAGCGGGAGCGGCGCCGTCATGACTGTATGCTTCGAGTAATCCACTACTCCCCCTCTCCCGCCGCCATGCTGGCGGCTCTCTCGTAATGCCTTCGGATCGTCGACTCAGACATCCCCGTCAACCTCGATGCCATGAGTCTCGACGCCCCCGCGTCCAGGGCCTCCCGGACGGCGAAAACATCCACCTCACCTCGCGCCCTGATCTGCGCCACCTTCGACAACGGCTCCAGAGCATCCGGGCTCAGCCGCCCTCCAGTGCGATCGGTCTTCCCGATCAGCGGGCCTACCACCTTCTTCGGGAGGTCAAGGATCTTCGCGATCTGCGCCGCACTGAACACGCCATGAGCGCCCAGCGCCTTCGCCGCCGCGAGCTTCACCTCGCGATCCAAGGATTCACGCTTCCGGTAGAAATCGAGGGCCTGAGTGAGCGGGGTCACTCCTTCGCCGCCCAAACCCTCAACCCGCGCTCCCCCGTCAGCGGCCCCGTCTCCACGCGGCCCTGGGCAACGAGTTCTTCGACCAGGCCCTTCGCGAAACGGTGGTCGCTCTCCAGCCACTTCTCCCTCATAAGTTCCGTCATCCTCATACCTCCCTGTCTCGATGCGATCAGCTCGTAGAGCCGGTTCACTTTCCTTGCACGTGGCGTCTCATCTGTCGCGATCACCATCTCCACGATGGTCTCCGCCCACTCCTCGGCCTGAAGCAACGCCACCAGGTAGTCCTCCAGCTCGATGCGCCTTCGCTTCTGCGTGATCGCAACCAGCGCTGCGCACTTGAGGATCGTGGTCTCGAGGCGGCCGAACGTCGGCTCCAAACGCTCCGCATACGGGCTCGCGTCCGCGATCAGTTCAAACCTGTCCCGCAGGTCGATATGCCTGTCAGACACTTCGGGCGAAATGCTGATCTCAGGCTTCTGAAGCTCCCGCTCGCGGATCGCCGCGAACTGCGACACCCACTGCGCGTACCACTGCTTCGACACCTGCTTGCTCGCCTCGTCGCGTCCGCCCGTCCCCACCCTCTTCTGCTCGCGGGTCGGCTTGAGCCGCTCACCCTTCGCCCACACGAACCTGTTGATGAACCCCGACGACCAGTCGCGCGGTTCGATCACGTCGCTCACCTCGCGGTCGATGCCCGCCAGCTCCACGTTGAGAAACGCCTTCGCGTCCTGGCCGGAGATATCCTTCTGGCCCTGCCGAAGAATCGCGCCCACGTAGCCCATCCACACATCCGTGATGAACCGCTTGACACCGGAGAACGGCCCCTTCTCGTCGTTCCACAGGCGCAGCGTCGCATCCGCCTCATCGGCGTGGAAAAAGGTGGGCTTCCCATCGCGCATGATGAGGTGCGTGTGCAGGGCGGCGGGAGTCGCATTGCCGCCGATGTCGGGGTTGTACTTGCCATCCATCAGCCAGAACCGCTCACCCATGAGCTTGCTCATCTCCAGGATGGGCTTGGTCGACTGCGACTTCCCGCTCCGCGTCGGCCCGATCTTCATCGTGTAGAAGTTCAGAATCACGTCATCGCCGTTATCGAGCGGGATGAACGCCTTGTCGGCGAACGCCAGGCTCAGAATGATCCACCGGCCAAGACGGTAGTACGGCTCGGACAGCAGGCCCTTATGCAGTTCCCGCATGCGGTCGATGAACTCGCTCCCCCACCACTTCACCGCGTTCGCCCGTTCGCGCTCCTCGTCGGTGAGCAGACCCAGAAAGCTTTGAGCGGGTTGCTGGGGGTTCTGAGGTTCCGCCGCTGGCGCATCCAGCATGCGCCCCTGCACTTCGGACGCAAACGCCCACAGCGCCTCCAGCCCGTCGCCCTGGAGGCCCCCCGATGCCTGGGCGGCGGCCGAATGCCAGCCCAGGGTCGTCGCCTCCAGGAACGACAGGCCGCTCGTCAAGGCCGCCTCGATGACGTGGCCGACGTGTTCACGGAGCGCCTCCGGCGTTGCGATGGCCGGAACCCCCGTCCACATATCGAGGAAGTCAGGATATGTCACCTTGCGGAAGGCGAGGGTCTGATCCTGCTCCAGAATGTCGGAGGGCTTGGGCGGCATCGCCCCGTACTTCTCGATCGCTCCCTTCAGCGCAGTCTCGAAGTCGCGCCGGTACTCAGGCGTGTCGTACTGCCCGCGAAGCCACTCGCGGCGGAGGGTCTCGAGCGCCCGCTCGGCGCCGGTCTCACCCTGCGCAGCCTGCGACACGAAAGAAGCGCAGAGCGAGATCATCTGGTCGTGGCCGAAGTCCTGATCGACCGGGATCTCGGCCATCCGGCTCTGCATGAAGATTCCGGGCTCGCCCTTCGGAGCGCGCTCCAGCCACTCCGCCACCGATCCGGCGAAACCCTCGAGGTTGCCGGGGTGCGCCTCGTCGGGGACAGCGAGACGGTTCAGCCACGCCTCCGGCAGTTCCTCCAGATCATCGAGGCTCGGGAACTCATCGAGCGGTTCGCCCTCGTAGCCGAACCATTCATAGGCCCGGCCGGTGTCTGGGTGAATGCTGGGAGCAACAACCGCGTACCTATGTGAGTACTGAATGATCTCGATGCCATCGAATCGGGTCACGAAGTGCAGGTCGCGCGGTACGCGGTACAGCCAGATCCGGCTCGGCTGGTCCCGCCCGCGGCTCGTCGACGAGATCGTGGTGGGAAGCTCCCCCAGCTCCGCCTCCAGGGCGGCGAGGGTCTCGGCGCCCCTTTTGCCGTCATAGGCGTCCACGTCGATGCCGATCCAGCCATCGGCGCGCAGGGCGACGTTGGCCTCCGCGTACTCCAGGGACCAGTCCGCCACCTTCGGCTCACTGACAGTCCCCTCGCGCCCCGTAGCGCCTCGAACGAGGAGGACCTTCCCTTCGACGGGGATCGGCCACCACTTCCGCTCGAGATAGGGATAGGAGACCGCGGCGTAGCCCTGGGGCGTATCGGTGCTGATATCGGGCTCCTTCCAGGATGAAGATTTAGTGGGTTATTGCACTTGTCGGCTTGTCGGATTTGAACCGATATCTCCCTCGCCCATGCGGGGTGTCCTAGACCTAAGCAGTAAGTTCCCAGCCTGGGGTGCGCACCCCGCTGGCGAATATGCATGAGACCGTTCCATTAGACGATCAGCCGTCAGGACGTAGAAATATGCGTCAGGCGCACATTCCTACGTCCCGTGTTCAGTTATGACTCGAAGGCTTCAGAAGCCCTGCGAGCTGTTCGCAGCCACCTGGAGCCGGACCCCGGCCGCCTGCTGGGCGGTCACGTTGTCCAGGGCGGACGCGATCTTCGCATCGTCGAGGCCCAGAAGGATCAGCTTCTTGACCTGCTCCGCGACCGCAGCATCGAGGGTGCCCCCCGCCGCGGGAGACTCCTGCGGGTTCACGACGGCATCCAGCGGGTTCGCCTTGCGGATCGTGTACTCGTAGAGCTTCGTGTCGTTGAAGCCGCGCGTCTTGCTCGGCTCCGTCCCCACGAACTTCACGGCGAAGAAGTCGCCAGGAGCGGGCGAACCCCCCGCGGCCTGCGCCGCGGCGCGGAACGCCTGCTTCTGCTTGCCCCACGCCTTGATGTAGTCGTAGCGGACGCCGTCGTCGTTGTCGATCGAGGGGTCGCGCTGATCGGTCTGGATGCCGATCACGATCTGCTGCTTCGGCCCTCCGTCGCCCCAGTACTCCGGCTCGCCGGTCTGGATGTTGGTGTACGCCCGAACCTCGGCGCTCACCACGACGCCGGAATACGCGGTCCCGACCGTCTCGAACTTCAGGCCCTTGCCTGCGGCTCCACCGACCAGAAGGTCGTCAATCGTCGTGCTCATGATGTTTCTCCTTTGCTTTCGTTGTTTCCTGTTATCCCGCGATGCCCAGGAGGGCGTCGAGAGTCTTGAGTTCCGGCACGCGGCCGGGGTAGTCGGGGAATCTTGCACAGTCGTAGCAGTCCTTGTCGCGGGGCCGGCTCGAGATGTACGCATCCCGCTCTTCCGTCGAGGGGAAGGCATCCAACTCCTCCGCGATCTTCGTCGCCCGGTCGAGGGCGTCGAGCGCGATCGCGGGGTCGAAGGGGCGCTCCTGCCACACGCCGCTGCGAAGTGATATCGCGTTCCGCGGCACGTACCAGATCGCCCAGGACTTCACGTCGTAGCCCGCCCGGATGTAGCCCATGCAGTAGAGGGATGCCTGAACTTTGTGCTCCCGCTTCGGGTTTGCCTTCACCGAACGGAGAGTATTCGCCCCGGCGCTCTTGAAGTCGATCACGGTTCCCGAGGGGATGTGGAACAGGTCTGCCGTTCCCGATACCTCGACGCCCGCTATCCGGCCCACCGAGACGCGGGTCTCGGTCAGCCACCCCTCCTCGGGAGTGAAGACCTCCTCGAGCTTCGCGTGAATGGAGGTTCCTACGAAGGGAATCCAAGCGGCCTCGGGGCGCTTCTCCCACCCCGCGATTTTCGCCGACAAGCAATGCAGGCAGGGGGACCCAAGCTCGCTCGGCCCGATGACCTTCTGGAGACTGCGGGGCTGCTGGGTGATAGCGCGCTCGACGATAGCAAGCGCGGCGGCCTCAACGTCGAAGGTCATGCCTACTTCACCAGGATCTTGGCCGTACCCTCGGAGTAATACTGATCCAGCACCACCGGGGCAAGGTTCTCCTTCACCGCGGCCGTGTCAACGGCGGGGCGATAGAGATGCGGAAACTGCGCCACCGGGAAGGCGGCCTCAATCGCAGCGGTGTTCAGGCGGCGATTGTGCTGTACCTGCACAGTCCACTCGCCGGCGTCGTTGTTCCCGAAGTCGAATGCTTCCCGCAGGCGCTCGTCGATGAGCTGGACCTCCTGCTCGTAGCGCTCGATCTGCTCTTTCAGTTCGACTCGCCTTGCGACGTAATCCTCGATCGTGGTCATGAAAACTCCCTCCCTAGTGAGTGTGTGGTGCTGTCCAGCCTAGCGCATTAGTGGACTAAATGCGTCTAGAAGAACGCCGCCCAGCGCCTGCGCCCCTTCTTTCGCGCAAGCTTGGGCTTGATATACGTGGAGCGGCGGCGCCGCTCGAGCCTCCTCCTTGAGAGACCTCCTGTACCGTTCATTCTCGAGACCCCCTTACCACTAATCCTGCGTCACTTGTGTTAGCGACACCCTCATAGTAGTGGACTAAATACGGTGCGTCAAGAGATTTAGTGGACTATTCGAGATCAGGATCGCGCAGGCGCGGATCGTCCTCGGCCATCAGGGCAACCTGCCGCCCGTCGACATAGACCAGCCCGCCGTAGACGCCCCACTTGGGCTTCCGATGCCTCGCATTCTTCAGGCAGACCTCGATCAACGGGCACCTCGAGCAGAGCAGTTCTGCAAGCTCCTTGTCGGGCATCTCCGAGTACGAGTAGTCCACAAACTCCTCGGGCCTCCCCGCGCAATCCGGTTGCGGCCCCTCCCCGATGTGGGCAGCATCCATCGCGGCGCGATACTCGGGAAGATCGGTCTTCTGGCGGCGCCTATGAGCTGACACGGGACATGACCTCACCGATAGCCCAGAGCGCATCGTCAGCGCCCTTCGGACCATTCTCGAGGATGTCCCTAATCTCCCCGATCGCCTGCTCCAGATCCCTGAACCGCAAGTGCTCCGCATAATCGAGCGCGGTCGCAGGTAGCCCATCCAGCGTCCGCTCCTCCCTCCACTGCTCGAACGCCCGCACAACCGCGAGAGAATCTTCGTAGCTCATCCATTTCCCTTCCGCGGCGCAAACTCTCTATGCAGCGCCAACATTTCCTCGTTCTGACGAATCGACTGCCACACGCTCGGCCACTCCGCCGGCATCCCCGGCCGAAGCCTTCTCTGCAAAGCCCTTGCCGGAACACCGAGATCCTCCGCGATCCACGTCAGCGGCATCTGCTCAGCCATGAGCGCCCGCATGCGCAGCTCGCGGTACTCGGTCCATACGACCCGGCTACGGGGGAGGCGCGTACGGAGCCCTGCGCGCCTCACTGCGCGCCTAACGGAGTCGGGGTGCACCCGGAACTCGTGTGCCAATGTCCGGGCGTCCCGGACGCCCTGAGACCAGAGAGCCTCGAGACGGTCGCGCGGGATCATGACTGCTCCTGTTCGTTGGGTACTGGTTCCCAAGGGCCAGCAGGGCGACGGCGGACGACGACATCGGAGTCCTCGACCCGAGCGGCACGCGCCTCGGCGGGCGTCCGCCACGACATGTCCGCGTTCGGCCCGCCGCCGTCGATTGCGAGGATCACGATTGCCCGTCCCAATCTGGGCCGTAGTATTCGAGATCATCGTAGGTGTCGGGGGTGAGTGCCAGAACCGCGTCAACGACCTTCTCGACGAGTGGCCGCATGTCCTGCCCGAGGAGACGCGCCTGCACCTTCTCCGGGAAGTTGCTGGCGTTGCACAGGACGTTCAGGACCGTGCCCCGCAACGCCTCGCGCTCGTCGGAGTTTTGCAGGAGTTTTGCATCACCCTGCACATCAGGCGAGAGT
>CAZSDN010000122.1:0-3993 GCA_964605595.1 uncultured Flavobacterium sp.
AATCTGATCGTGGTCACAAAAGCAAGCTATACCGGCTTGCTTTTTTTATTTCGGTAAAATTCTACTCCATATCATATTTACATCCGTTTGCATTTTAATTATATTTGTTAAACAAACTTCCAAAAAAATGAACAACGAAAAAAATGTGTTCAGCATAAAAGACCTTGAAAACCTCTCAGGAATTAAAGCGCATACAATTCGTATATGGGAAAAAAGGTACAACATTCTCGGGCCAATGCGAACAAATACAAACATTCGTTATTATGACAGCCAAAACCTAAAAAAGCTGCTAAATATTACGCTGCTCCACAACCATGGATATAAAATATCAAAAATAGCAACCTATCCGGAAGATGAAATACCTTCTCTTATAAAAGAGATTATTTCGAAAAAAAGCACCAAACACCACGCAATAAATGCCTTCAAGATAGCAACGGTAGAATTTGACGAACCACGGTTCCAAAAAATTTATGAGACACTATTGTCTGAAAAATCATTTCGTGAAATTTTCCTTGAAGTATTCGTTCCGCTGATGAACGAAATTGGAATGTTATGGCAGGAAGGAACCATTTTAGCTACCCACGAACATTTCATCACCCAATTAATCCGCCAAAAACTAATCGTAAACATAGAAAAAATCCAGTCTGATTTATTAATTTATCAGGACAGGACATTCGTATTGTGCCTTCCCGAAAATGAAATTCATGACACCGCGCTTCTCTATCTTAACTACGAAATACTGTCAAATGGCTATAAATCAGTTTATCTTGGAGCAAATGTTTCTACCGAAAACCTTACCGGATTAAAACAACATTTGCCAAATATTACATTCGTATCCTACATTTCATTATATTCAGAAGAAGAAATGAATACTTACATTTCAAATTTTCAGCACAAAATACTGGATGATGAAAATTCAGAATTATGGCTTATGGGAAAATCGATACAATATATTTCTCCACATCTTCCAGAAAATATAACGGCATTTCAATCCATTGCCGACTTCGTAAAAAAACTTTAAATATTCCTTAAGCAGGTTGCTTTTGTTTAGCAATTTAATATATTTGTTAAACAATGAAAAACATAATTATAATCGGTTCCGGATTTTCAGCGCTATCAGCCGCTTGCTATTTGGCAAAACAAGGTAATGTAGTCAGTATTTATGAAAAAAACGCGACAATCGGCGGCCGTGCCAGGCAACTAAAAAAACACGGGTTCACTTTTGACATGGGCCCAAGCTGGTATTGGATGCCCGATGTTTTTGAGCGTTTTTTTGCAGATTTTGAAAAAAAACCTTCCGACTATTATGACCTGATAAAACTTAATCCCGCCTACAAAGTTCACTTTGGAATTGATAATTCTCTCGCAATTCCTGACAACCTTCCCGATATTATTAACACTTTTGAAAAGATTGAAACCGGTAGCGGAAAGCATCTGAATAAGTTTATTTCTGATGCAAGGAATAATTATAATGTCGCCATAAAAAAACTGGTTTACCGACCGGGAGTTTCTCCTTTCGAGTTGATTACCGCTGAGACAATTAAAAAAGCCGGGCAATTCTTTGGCAATGTCCGAAATGACGTAAGAAAGAAATTTAAAGATAAAAGATTAATTCAGATTGTAGAGTTTCCTGTGCTCTTTCTTGGCGCAAAACCTTCAGACACGCCCTCTTTTTATAATTTCATGAATTATGCCGATTTCGGTTTGGGAACATGGCATCCAAAAACAGGAATGTTCGATGTGGTAAACGCGATGCATGAATTGGCGCTTCAGCTCGGAGTAAACTTCAAAACAAATGCAACAGTTTCAAAAATAGTTGTCGAAAACAAGACTGCAAAAGGTTTGATTGTAAACGGCGATTTTCACAAAGCCGATATCATTGTCAGCGGTGCCGATTATCATCATACTGAAAAACTTCTTAATGAATGTGACAGGGCATATTCAGAAAAATACTGGAATAAGCTCACTTTTGCGCCAAGCTCATTGCTGTTTTATGTCGGATTTGATAAAAAACTTGAAAACATTTCGCATCATAATCTTTTTTTTGATGCAGATTTCGATCAACATGCCGATGCGATTTATGATGATGTAAAATGGCCTGAAAAACCGCTTTTTTATGCAAATTTCCCTTCACTGACAGACAATACGGCAGCGCCTGAAGGAATGGAAAGCGGCTTCTTTCTTATTCCGTTGGCTCCGGGAATAAACGATTCTGAAGAACTTAGGGAAAAATATTTCGACATTATTATCGGCCGGTTTGAAAAAATTACAAAACAAAGCGTCAAAAAAAATATTATATTTAAGGAATCCTTTTGCAAAAATGACTTTGAATCCGAATATAATTCATTTAAGGGTAATGCCTATGGATTGGCAAATACACTTTTCCAGACCGCTTTTTTACGCCCGAAACTAAAAAGCAAAAAAGTACGGAATTTATATTTTACCGGTCAGTTAACAGTTCCCGGGCCAGGTGTCCCGCCTGCATTGATTTCGGGAAAATTAGTAGCCGGCTTGATCCAAAAAACAGAAACCGCATGAAATCATTATTCGACACCATTTCGTTTGAATGCAGCAAAAATGTAACAAAAACGTACAGTACGTCTTTCTCATCCGCAGTCAGGATGCTTGCTCCAACTATTCGCCAGGACATTTACAATATTTATGGTTTTGTACGCTTTACCGATGAAATTGTAGACAGTTTTCATGATTACAATAAGGAAGAACTGTTTTATATGTTCGAAAAAGACCTGAAATCGGCATTGAAAAATAAAATCAGCCTGAATCCTGTTTTGAATTCGTTTCAGCACACGGTGGCCAAATACCAGATTCCCGAAGATTTAATTGCCGCATTTTTAAAAAGCATGGAACTTGACCTTACAAAAAAGGTTTATGAGACACCCGAAGAATACCGGCAATACATTTATGGCTCTGCCGATGTCGTTGGGTTGATGTGCCTGAAAGTATTCGTAAAAGGCGACGATTCCAAATATGAAACGCTAAAAAATTCGGCGATGCGTTTGGGCTCCGGATTTCAAAAAGTGAATTTTTTGCGCGACCTGAAAGCTGATTTCGAAAACCTCGACCGTTCCTATTTCCCCGATACTAATTTGAGCCAGCTTGATGAAGTTTCCAAACAAAGGATAATCAGTGAAATCGAAGACGATTTCAAAGCCGGATATGAAGGGATTTTAGAGTTACCTCTTGAAGCTAAATTTGGAGTTTACACGGCATATGTCTATTACAAGAATCTACTTTCCAAATTAAAAAAGATTCCGTCAGAGCAAATTAAGAACAAACGTGTCCGCGTTCCTGATTATGAAAAATACGGGCTTTTTGCAAAATGCTATCTAACCTATCGGCTTAACTTTTTATAATTATTCCTATGCTGATTCATGTATTTGTTTTTTTCTGCACTTTTTTCTTCATGGAATTTATGGCATGGTTTAGCCACAAATATATCATGCACGGCTTTTTATGGAATTTGCATCAGGATCATCATAAAAAAGACCATGATTCCTGGTTTGAAAGAAATGATGCCTTTTTCATTTTTTATGCCGTAATCAGCATTCTATTTTTCCTGCTTTGGGATAATGGGATTTTGCAGGTTGGCTTAGCGATCGGGCTGGGAATTTTTGCCTATGGAATTGCCTATTTTCTTGTTCATGACATTTTTATACATCAGCGTTTTAAATTATTCAGAAACGCAAATAACCGTTATGCAAGAGCTGTGAGGCGTGCTCATAAAATGCATCATAAACATCTTACGAAAGAACATGGTGAATGTTTTGGAATGCTGATCGTGCCGTTCAAATATTTTAAAAAGTAAAAACGCCTCAAATAAGAGGCGTTTTTCTGATTAACATTATTTTTTGATCAACTGTTGTAAAGGTTCCAACTGCTTCATATCAACATTAGCATCTTTAAGCATCGAAAGCATTGTCATAATTCCGCTGGGATTCATATCATCGCCTAAAATCCTGATCACAGCAAAAC
>CAZSDN010000122.1:4003-7611 GCA_964605595.1 uncultured Flavobacterium sp.
CAGCAAAACCGGTTTCGTCCTGCGCGGCATAAACAACAAACTCGTCGATATTTTTTTCATCTCCGACAAAACTTATTGAAGCACCGTTTTTGCGGTTTCCGAATTTCATCAATTCCTGATATTTTTCATTTTTAAGTATTTGAAGGACTTCCGTTTTTTTAACTTCGAGTTCGGCGGTATTCGTCGAATCCGATTTAAAAGCAAGCACATTCATTTTATCAAAAGTTGAAAAAGCTTTGGATTGCTCTGCTGTTAAATTTGCCTTATCCAGATTCAAAATTGTCGGTGAAAGATCCAGTGCGATAAAATTGCTGTTCTCTGTGTTTTCCACAAAATACTTTTGAAGAGACGGCTCAGACTTGCAGCCCGTCAAAAGCAAGCAGAATAATAATGTGGCGATTGAAGCTCTTTTCATGATTTCGGATTATTTTGGGCCTTTCGGGCCTTTTGAACCTTTGGACGCGCTTTTCAGGCTGTTTCCTCCGGGCAGGTTCATTTTATCAGTAAGTACAGAAATTTCATTCAAATCGAAATTTCCTGTAAGCGACATTAAAACCGTTTCGTTTCCTTTTCCTGAACCTTCAATAAACATCAGAAGTTCCCTGACCTGAGTTTCTTTAGCGCCGGTTTTGATAAGGATTTTAATATTTTGCCCTTTATCAGTAATACGCATTAATTCTTCTAATCCGGCTGTTTTGATGTGTTTTTCCGCTGTAGCTTTCATATCGGCAGTGATCCTGGCGCTACTTGTGGTAAAGACTTTTAAATTATCGAGTTTCTTTACAAGGCTCAAATATTGTTGCGCATCTTTGTCTTTGCTGTTGACATCGCCCATCATCTGGAACATTTTTTTGTTGACGATAACGGCTGTCGGATCATCCTGATCCATATACTTGTCAAAAACCGACTGGCTAAAAAACAAGGTTGGCAATAATGCGAATACTAAGGTAATGATTATCTTATTCATGATTTCTAAATGATTTTAAATTTAAGTTGATTAATTAACTGTGAAAACTTTGCTTTTGGCATTTTCATATTCTTGGATGTACTGAACGCTTTCAACGCCTACATTTACATTATTCGATAACAATGATAATGCCTTTTGGGTTTCCCTGAAAGCAACTTCAGGGTCGTCATAAGTTCCCAGATTCTGAGGATTTCCATTATAATTAAAGTAAGTAAATGTTCCGGCGCCCAGCAAAACAACAACTGAAGCCGCAATTGACAACCACGCTACATTGCGTTTTTTAGATTGTAGTGGAATCACTTGCTCCGACTTTTGCTCTTTTGCCTGGGAGAAATAACCGAAAACCGGTTTGTATTGTTCCAGATGCTGCGCAACATCCGGAGAAGAAAAGTAATCTTTCAATTGATTTTCTTCGGTAACCGAGGTTTCTCCTTCAAAGTATTTTTCTAATAATATTTCTATTTTATCCAATTCCATAGCGATGTGTTTTTGTCATAAATTCCCTTATCGTTTTCCTTGCTCTTGAAAGCGCTACTCGCACAGCGGTTTCATTCATTTCTAAAATTTTCGCGATTTCCTCAAACTCATATTGTTCAATATCGCGCATTTGTATAATCAGCTTTTGCTGTTCGGGCAAATCATTGATGATTTTTTCAACCCAATTCAAGCTGTCGTTATCTTCAACTTTTTGCTGAAGGCTTGGTTCCCTGTCAGTAAAATTATTATGAACTATTTGTAAATTCCCGGCACGTTTCGATTTCAATTGGTCAAGACAATAATTTTTTGTCATTGTCATCGCAAAAGCTTCCACGCTATTGTAATCTTTCAGGGTTTCATTTCTCGTCCATAATTTCACCAAAACTTCCTGAGTCGCATCTTCAGCTTCTTCGGTACTCACTAATAACCGCTTGGCAAGCCTGAAGACTTTATCCTTAAAAGGAGCGATCAGAGTAACGAATTCGTTTTGGTTCATCAGGTTTGTTTGTGGTTATATAAGTCAAGACGAGGCACATTATTTTTTGTTACAAAGAATTGTAAGTAAAACTAAAGTTACTAAATTTACGTTTCTGTAATATAAAAATCTGCTATGAAAAAAATATATAAATTATTGATTTTGTTAACATTGTCGTTATTCGCCTTTCAAAGTTGCGAAGATATGGACGATACGATAAAAACCACTCCGGGGCTCGAAGTTGAAAGTTTTATTTACAACGGGCTTAACTTATATTACCTATGGAAAGAAGATGTTCCCGATTTGGCCGACAACCGTTTTATAAATTCTAATGAGAGAAATGATTTCTTGCGGTCCAAAGCCAGTCCCGAAATTTTATTTCAGGATTTATTGTTCAAACCAATAAGCAAATTTCCCCGGATACAATCGGTTGACCGTTTTAGCATACTCGTTCCTGATTATACTTATCTGGAAAATATTTTCGCCGGGATTACCAAAAACAATGGTGTTGATTATAGTTTAAGATACAAGCAAACCGGTTCAAATGTAGTTTTTGGATGGGTTCGTTACATCATTCCAAATTCTGATGCTTCAGGAAAAGATATTAAGCGCGGTGATATTTTTTATGCCGTAAACGGAACTGTTCTTAATGATGAAAATTACACAACGCTTTTAGGCCAGGAAAACTACACTTTGAACCTTGCTGATTTCGATAACGGCGCAATTACGCCAAACGGAAAATCAGTAACACTTACAAAAACGCAGCTTACCGAAAATCCGGTTTTCCACAACAGCGTGATAACAAACGGAAACCACAAAATCGCATATCTCGTTTATAACGGATTTACTGCAAATTTCGATTCTCAATTAAATACTGCTTTTGGTGAATTTTTATCTGCCGGAGCAACCGATCTGGTTTTAGATTTGCGCTATAATTCAGGTGGTTCAATACGTTCTGCCGCCAGATTGGCAAGTATGATTACCGGGCAATTTAACGGTCAAATCTTCACCAAACAACAATGGAATCCGGAAATTCAGGCAATTTTCGAAAACCAGAATCCTGATAATTTAGTTGAAAAATTCACTAATTCAGTCGGAAATGCTTCTATCAACAGCTTGAACCTTTCTAAAGTTTATATTCTTACAACCGGAAGCACAGCTTCAGCAAGCGAACTCGTAATTAACAGCTTAAAACCTTATATCGATGTTATACAGATCGGAACAACAACAACCGGGAAAAATGTTGGCTCGATCACTTTGTATGACTCACCAACTCTTGTGAGCAAAGACAACCGTTCATCAAAACACAAATACGCAATGCAGCCATTGGTGATCAAAACAGTAAATAAAGAAGGTTTTGGAGATTATCAAAATGGTTTGGTTCCGAACTTTGAAGTCATAGAAAACCTCGGAAATTTAAACCAGCTTGGAAATGTAAACGAAACTTTACTAAGTACAGCAATTAACCTCATAATTTCCGGCGGAAGAATGATGCCGGGAAATCCCGAAAAGCAATTCCGTGAATTTAAAGATTCCAAATCAATGCGCCGTTTCGGAACTGATATGTACATTAATGAATTACCAGAAGCCGATTTCGGCATTCCAAGAAAATTTTAGTAGGATTTTTACAATAAATCTTGAAACTTCATTGTTATGACTAAAACCCAAACTCCACAATTATGAAAAAAA
>CAZSDN010000123.1:0-1298 GCA_964605595.1 uncultured Flavobacterium sp.
CGCCATATTTTTAATGTAAGTTTCATATACTTAGTATTGAGTATTGAGATTTTAGTATTGAGATGTGAGAATTGAGATTGGAGATTGGAGATTCTGCATCTCATTACTCAATACTCGGATCTCAATTCTATTTATAACTTCTTTGTACCAGTTTCACATTATCAAACACCAACGGTTCTTTGTGCAATACTGCATCGCTTGGTTTTCCTTTATATTCCCAGGCGGCAACGTATGCAAAATTATCGTCATCACGTTGTGCTTCTCCTTCTTCGGTTTGGTATTCTTCACGGAAATGCCCGCCGCAAGATTCGTTTCTGTGTAAGGCATCCTTTGCGAAAAGCTCTCCTAATTCAAGGAAATCGGCAACACGCATTGCTTTTTCCAATTCCTGGTTGAAACCGTCCATTGATCCCGGAACTTTTACATCATTATAGAATTCTTCACGCAACTCAGCAATTTCACTGATAGCTTCAGTCAAACCTTGTGCATTACGTGCCATTCCGACTTTATCCCACATGATTTTTCCAAGTTTTTTGTGGAAATGATCTACAGAATGTTTACCGTTATTGTTTAAGAATTTCTCCAATTGTTCGCGAACGCTTTTCTCTGCTTCAACGAATTCCGGCAAGTCGGTTGAGATTTTTCCGGTTTTGATATCCGGAGCAAGATAATCGCCAATTGTATAAGGCAATACGAAATAACCATCAGCCAATCCCTGCATCAAAGCCGAAGCTCCAAGTCGGTTGGCACCGTGATCAGAGAAGTTTGATTCCCCGATTGAGAAACAACCCGGAATTGTAGTCATTAAATTATAATCAACCCAAGTTCCACCCATTGTGTAGTGAACCGCAGGATAAATCATCATTGGAGTAACGTATGGATTCTCGTCAACGATTTTCTCATACATTTGGAACAGGTTACCGTATTTGCTTTCAACAACTTCAGTTCCTAATTTCTTAACCAAAGCCGCATCATTTTCATCTAAATGTTTGATACGCGCCTGGTCTTTACCATAACGCTCGATTGCCGCAGCAAAATCAAGATAAACGGCTTCTCCTGTTTTATTCACTCCAAAACCGGCGTCGCAACGCTCTTTTGCAGCACGTGATGCAATATCACGAGGCACAAGGTTACCGAATGACGGATATCTTCTTTCTAAATAATAATCTCTTTCTGCTTCCGATAGATCGGTTGGTTTTTTTCTTCCTTCACGGATTGCCTGCGCATCTTCCAATGATTTTGGAACCCAGATTCTTCCGTCGTTACGAAGTGATTCTGACATCAATGTCAATTTTGAC
>CAZSDN010000123.1:1308-7467 GCA_964605595.1 uncultured Flavobacterium sp.
CTGATGATCTCCTGAAACCGGAATACAGGTTGGATGAATCTGCGTATAGCACGGGTTGCCGAAGAACGCGCCTTTTTTGTGGATTTTCCATGCAGCGGTTGCGTTGCTTCCCATCGCATTTGTAGAAAGGAAAAATACATTTCCGTATCCGCCTGAACCAATAACAACAGCATGTGCAGAATGTCTTTCGATTTCGCCCGTAATCAGATTACGCGCGATGATTCCACGAGCTTTTCCGTCAACGATAACCAATTCGAGCATTTCGTGACGGTTGTACATTTTTATTTTTCCACGGCCGATCTGACGGTTCATTGCTGAATAAGCTCCGAGTAATAATTGTTGTCCGGTTTGTCCTTTTGCATAAAACGTCCTTGAAACCAAAGTTCCTCCAAACGAACGGTTATCCAAAAGTCCGCCATATTCACGTGCCAATGGAACTCCTTGAGCCACACATTGATCAATGATATTTGCAGAAACTTCAGCCAAACGGTGCACATTTGCTTCACGCGCACGGTAGTCACCACCTTTTACAGTATCGTAGAAAAGACGGAAAGTGGAATCTCCATCACCTTGATAATTTTTCGCAGCATTGATACCGCCTTGTGCAGCAATAGAGTGCGCGCGACGTGGAGAATCCTGGAAACAAAATGCTTTTACATTATAACCTAACTCAGCCAAAGTTGCAGCGGCAGAACCTCCTGCAAGTCCGGTTCCAACAACGATAATATCGATATTACGTTTGTTGGCAGGGTTAACTAAATTAATATGATTTTTGTAGTTGGTCCATTTATCAGCAACCGGACCGCCTGGTATTTTTGAATCTAATGCCATGATATTAAGCTTTTAGAAGAAAATGAATGTATAATGGAATAATGGCAAACAATAACGGAACAATGATTGCGAAACCTTTTCCGAAACCTTTGATCAATCCGTTGTATTTTGGGTTGTTTGCACCAAGAGACTGGAATGCGCTTGCAAAACCATGGAATAAGTGAAATGCTAAAACAGCCATTGAAATCACATATAAAATCGTGTAAACCAATCCGAATTTTTCGTCTTTAAAAAATGCAATCGTGATTTTGTATAAATCTTTATATCCTTCTTTAATTTTCACATTTGCGCTGGCATCATAAAAGTCAGTCCTGTTTTTTATCAGGATTGCTCCTTGATCAATGTTCATTTTCGGAAGATAATTACCGTCGGTTGTGATATAAAAATCCTGCTTCTGCCCTTGAGCTTCGATAGATATGGTTTGCAAAGGCATTTTTTCGTCAAAATGCATTGGCGCCCAAAACGTGATCATGTGTGTTACTATGAAAACCAAAATAATCGTTCCCAAAACACCCATATTCCTTGAAGCCCACGGGCTGTTTGCGCCGGGATTGTTTTTCGCATAATTCACAGGGCGCGCTTTCACATTTTGGAAAGTCAGCATCGCTCCGTCAATCGAATGGAAAAGAATCGAAAGATAAGTTACATAGGAAAGGATTTTTACCGCCGGGTTTGTAGTCATAAATAACGCGTATTTATTGAAATTCAATGCGTTATCCGGAACTAAAAGCTGAAGGTTTCCGGCCAGATGGCCAACGAGGAACAAGCATAAAAATAAACCTGTAAGAGCCATCCAGTATTTCTTTGCGAGGGATGACTTTAATAATGCAGATTTTGCCATAATATTTGTTTGTAGTGTTTTATAAAATCAACACAAAAATACAGCGTTTTGCAATATGCTACAACCTTTTTGCGCTAATTTATAATGAATATAAAGTGGCTGAAAAAATCATGATTCGGTATTAAAAATTATCATATCGGTAATTATTTTATGCTCTTTTTTTCGATTCCAAAAAAATTGAAGTTGGTTTGATTTTAGATCCACAAGCATTATTTTGATGGTTGCGAAAAGCCGTAATTTTAGGCTCTCAAAATTTATTCTTCATATGAAAACAGGAATTGATGCCATCGCTTTCGATGTCGCTAAACTACAATTACCCATAAATGTTTTGGCAAAAGCCCGAAATATAGAATCCGAAAAACTTGAAAAAGGGCTCGGCTTAATTAAAATGACAATTCCCGATACTTTTCAGGATGTTGTGGTTTTTGGAGCCAATGCACTTACAAAACTTATCCACCAAAACAACATAAATCCAAGTGAGATTTCCAGGATTTATGTTGGCACGGAAAGCGCTATCGACAACTCAAAACCAATCGCTTCGTTTCTTATTTCTTTGATGGAACAGAAATTTGGCAACAATAGTTTTTCAAAATGTGACGCGGTCGATTTTACCTTTGCGTGCATAGGCGGCGTAGATGCTTTGCAGAATTGCATCGATTTTGTCCGCTTGAATCCGGATAAAAAAGCAATTGTCGTAACAACCGATTTTGCAAAATATGACCTGAATTCTACCGGAGAATATACTCAAGGTGCCGGAGCATTAGCGATGCTAATCACA
Organism: uncultured Flavobacterium sp.; assembly: GCA_964605595.1. Classification (GTDB taxonomy): domain Bacteria; phylum Bacteroidota; class Bacteroidia; order Flavobacteriales; family Flavobacteriaceae; genus Flavobacterium. The sequence continues at coordinate 3,759 of CAZSDN010000123.1, forward strand.
TCAAACCCGAGAATTATTGCGTTTGATAATCATTGGGCAACAAGTACAAAAGGCGTTTTCGATTTCTTTAAACCGTATCGAACCATCGGAAAATCGGAAATTACAAACGACAATGAATGGTTTGGAAACCTCGAATCGGAAATTGAAATCCATAAAGACCAACCCGTTTTTGACGGTCACTATTCCAACCAATGTTACATGGATCGGACGCGGGAAGCTTATTTTTCGTTTAAGAAACAAACTGACTTTCAAGGAACACTTTACAATTCGTGGGAAAGCATCATCATGCATTTGCCCTATTCTTTTCAGGGACGACGAATGCTTTCAGAGATTTATGCACTTGATGCGGAAAACAAAACCGCATACGAACCACAATCTTCAGAATACCAATCGAAACTAAAAGCAATCGCAAAATCAGACGATTATAAAAGTTTTGTCACTGAAAAACTCCAACCTGCAGAACGCGCATCCTCACTAATCGGGAATCTTTATACCGGATCAATTTTTATGGGATTACTTTCTACTTTATCGCATTTTTATGAGTCGGAAAAAGAAATCAGCGGAACAAAATTTGGTTTCCTTGCTTATGGAAGCGGATCCAAATCAAAAGTTTTCCAAGGAAGAATCCAACCCGAATGGAAATTGGCCTTAGCGCATGTAAACCTTTTTGAAACCCTTGACAGCACAACCGAAATCAACTTTGATACCTACGAAAAACTCCATAAAAAACAACTTAAAACCGCCGTAACAGTTCCAAAGAACGAATGGATACTCGACTTCATTGAAAAAGAAAATCCAAACCTGATTGGCGCACGGTATTACAAATGGATTGATTAATTCGGTAACTTTGGTTTATGCAAAATCAATCATTCAGAAATTTTATTGAAAGCATAATTGGCGAGCAAAGCAGCGAACTTCAAAATGAAATAAGCCAAACTTTAGATGCATTTACTTTTCTTCATCTAAAGAAAAATGATTTTTTCGTAAATGAAAATAAAATCTGTAATCATTTCTGTTTTGTTGAAAGCGGCATTTTGCAACACTCTATTGAAGTTTCGGGTGAAGAAAAAACGACTTATCTCGCACTACGAAATTCAGTTACCAGTTCACTGAACAGTTTTTTGTTTAAAGTTCCGTCACGAAAAAACATCAAGGCAATTTCCGATTGCAATTTATGGGTTGTGAATTTAACCACATTTCAAAACCTCATCGACAGCAATAAAGCTTTCCACCAATTTTATTACAACGTAATCGAAAAACAGATTTGCCTGATTGATGATTACCGCATTGACCTGCTTACGCTTTCGCCTGAAGAGCGCTACCAAAAACTACTTGCTACAGAACCGAAATTATTACAGGAAGTTCCTTTACATTATCTTTCTTCTTTTTTGGGAATTTCCTCGCGTCATATGAGCCGTATCCGGAAGAATATAAAATAGCGCCATTTGGCTACCCCGAAACCTTCAACTTTCATTATTTTTGTGTCAAATCAATGTTGGGCATCGAACCAAAACCCAACACCTAAAATCCAAAAAATGAAATACCATCAGATTGACCGTAATCTTTTTATAAAAAACCGCGCGAAATTCACTTCGCAAATGAAGCCGAACTCGGTTGCCGTTTTTAATTCTAACGATATCTATCCGGTTTCGGCCGACAGTACGTTGCCGTTTGCGCAGCACCGTGACATATTTTATCTTTCGGGAGTTGACCAGGAAGAAAGCATTTTGCTTCTTTTTCCAGACGCACCATACGAACACCAACGAGAAATGCTTTTCCTGAAAGAAACCAGCGAGCACATTGCAATTTGGGAAGGCGAAAAACTAACCAAAGCGCGCGCGCTTGAAGTTTCGGGAATTAAAACCGTTTATTGGCTCCAGGATTTTCATAAGATTTTGAACGAAATGATGACGTATTCGGAAACGATGTACATCAATACCAATGAACATTATCGCGCATCGGTTGAAACCGAAACCCGTGAAGACCGCTTTGTAAAATGGTGGAAAGCAAAATACCCGGCACATAACGTTGCGAAAAGCAATCCGATCTTGCAAAGGATCCGTTCTGTAAAAGAAAGCGAAGAAATCGATTTGATCCAGAATGCCTGTAACATTACCGAGAAAGGTTTCAGGCGTTTGTTGTCGTTTGTAAAACCAAATGTAACCGAATATGAAATCGAGGCCGAACTGATTCACGAGTTCATCCGCAACCGTTCTAAAGGTTTTGCCTACACGCCAATTATCGCATCCGGAAACAATGCAAACGTATTGCATTATATCGAAAACAACCAGCCGTGTAAAGCCGGTGACTTGATTTTGCTGGATGTTGCCGCAGAATATGCAAACTACTCGAGCGATTTGTCACGTACAATTCCGGTTTCAGGAAAATATACCGATAGGCAAAAAGCGGTTTACAATGCGGTTTTACGTGTGAAGAATGAAGCAACAAAAATGCTTACGCCCGGAACTTTATGGAAACAATACCATATTGAAGTCGGTAAAATAATGACATCTGAATTACTTGGACTTGGATTGATCGACAAAGCCGATGTCCAGAATGAAAATCCGGACTGGCCGGCATATAAAAAATATTTCATGCATGGAACTTCGCATCATTTGGGATTGGACACGCACGATTACGGATTGCTGCACGAACCAATGAAAGCCAATATGGTTTTTACCGTTGAACCCGGGATTTACATTCCGGCTGAAGGTTTCGGAATCCGCCTTGAAGACAATGTCGTGGTTCAGGAAAATGACGAACCGTTCAATTTGATGCGTAACATTCCGATTGAAGTGGAGGAAATTGAAAGCCTGATGAACAACGGATAACAATGGACAATTAATAATTGATAATGAGGCGGCTTGTGAAAACAGGCCGTTTTTTGTGAAAAATTATGACGCGGATGACGCAAATTATACAGGTTTAAAATTGCTACACAAATCAAAAGCTAAATCATTGCGTTATTGTCACGTTAAACTTGGGCAATCCTCATCGGTAAAAAACTTAAATTTGTATAAATCCAAAACCTGACTCAATTGAAAACACTTCTCTATAAAAATACAACCGTTGCCTATATCGATTCCGGAAAAGGAACCGCTTTGGTTTTTTTACACGGCTATCTTGAAAACAGCACAATGTGGAACGCTTTTGTTCCTGAATTATCAAAGAAATACCGTGTGATTACGATTGATTTGCTCGGCCATGGAGAAACCGAACCGCGTGGTTATATCCAATCTATGGAAGACAATGCCGATGTGGTTCATGAGGTTTTATCGCATTTAAAAATACGGAAAGTGGTTTTGGCAGGACATTCAATGGGCGGTTATGTGGCATTGGCTTTCGCCGAATTATATCCTGAATATGTAAAAGGTCTGGCACTCATCAACTCAACCTCGCTCGCAGACAGCGATGAAAGAAAAGCAAACCGCGACCGTGCGATTAATGCGGTTAAAAAAGATTATACTTCGTTCGTGCGGCTTTCGATTGCAAATCTTTTTAGCGAAAACAACCGTGAACGATTAGCTGAAGAAATCGAAAATGTAAAATTGGAAGCTTTAAAAACACCGCTTCAGGGAATTGTTGCCACATTGGAAGGAATGAAAATCCGCAAAGACCGTGAAGTGATTTTGCATTTCGCGCCCTATCCGATGCTTTTGATTTTAGGAAAAAAAGATCCTGTTTTGAACTACGAAGACAATCTGGCGCA
>CAZSDN010000124.1:0-2239 GCA_964605595.1 uncultured Flavobacterium sp.
CTTTTGGCTTCCAAAATTCAGTAATTAAAAAAAAACGCAGTAAATTAGCATTAAAGATTCAGTTATGAAAGTGGAACAAAAAGGGCATACGACAATCATAAAAGATACTCAAGGCGATTTGACTGGTTTTCTGATGAAACTCACTCATGAGCATAAAACATTCGCAAAATCAAATTTAATCATTGACCTGACGCATGTTAAATCGGTTTCAGTAAAAGATATGAATGCGTTTCTGCCTTTATCAAAAGAGCATAGTAAAGCAAAAAAATCTTTTGTAATTGTAGTCGAAGATTTTGATTTCAACACAGCTTCTGATAAACTCGTTATCGTGCCAACACGCCAGGAAGCTTTTGATATGATTGAAATGGATGAAATTGAACGCGACCTTGGATTTTAGTCAATTAATAATTGATAATTAAAAATTAGTCAATCGACATCCCAATTATTAATTGTTAATTATTCATTCATTATTAATTAAAAATGAACATCACCATATTAGGCTGCTATGCGGCGACTCCGCGAACCTTTACCAATCCGACTTCACAGGTTTTGGAAATGCGCGACGAACTTTTTTTAATAGACTGCGGCGAAGGCACTCAGGTACAATTGCGTAAAAACAAAATAAAGTTCACCAAAATCGAGCATATTTTCATTTCGCACCTTCACGGCGATCATTTTTATGGACTGGTCGGATTGATCTCGACTTTTACATTATTGAATCGCGTCACCGATTTACACGTTTATGGCCCTAAAGGCATTAAGGAAATCATCTTGCTGCAGCTTCGTTATTCAAATTCGTTTACAGGTTTCAATCTCTATTTTCATGAACTTGAATCGAAAAAAAGCGAAGTCATTTATGAAGATAAGAAAGTCATTGTCAAAACAATTCCACTAAAACACCGCATATATACTAATGGTTACCACTTTCAGGAGAAACCCCGCGAGCGGAAACTGAATTCTGACGCCGTACGCGAATACAACATAGACACTTGTTTTTTCCAGAACATTAAAAACGGAAAAGATGTTGCATTAGACGACGGAACCATAATACCGAACGATAAATTATCTTTCGATCCGGTCGCGCCGATGAGTTATGCTTTTTGTTCCGACACGGTTTTTGACGAAACGATAGTCCCGCATATTGAGAATGTAGACGTTCTTTACCACGAATCGACTTTCCTGGATTCTGAAGCTCATCTTTCCGAAAGAACCATGCATTCTACTGCAAAAGAAGCTGCAACAATCGCACTCAAAGCAAATGCTAAAAACCTGATACTCGGGCATTATTCGACACGGTATGAAAGCATTTTACTCTTTAAACAGGAAGCTGAAACCATTTTTACAAACATCCATTTGGCTGATGACGGGAAAACCTTTGAGTTTTAATTGAATTCTCAGTAACTTAGCGTCAGTATTCAAATACTTGAAAACCTATGGAAGATTTGAGCAATTACAGAAAGTCTTACGAAAAAAGCGAACTCATCGAAGACCAAATTCCGGATGATCCAATCAGGCTTTTCCAGAAATGGTTTTATGAAGTAGATCAAATCAGTAATGATGAGGCAAATGCCATGACCGTTTCGACTTTCGGTTTGGATGGTTTTCCAAAATCACGCGTAGTTTTGCTTAAAAGCTTCAACGAAAACGGTTTTGTTTTTTATACAAATTATAACTCTGAAAAAGGGCGTGCCATTGCTGCAAATCCGCATGTTTGCTTGTCTTTTTTTTGGCAATCGGCCGAACGTCAGGTTATTATAAAAGGCATTGCCGGGAAAGTTCATGAAAACATGTCGGATGGTTATTTTGAAAGCCGCCCGCCCGGAAGCAAGCTTGGCGCGATCGTTTCTAACCAAAGCGAAGTAATCGAATCCCGTGAAATACTCGAGGAAAATCTTAAAAAACTCGAGATAGAATATGATGGAAAAGAAATCCCACGTCCTGAAAATTGGGGCGGTTATAATGTAAAGCCACTCGAAATTGAATTTTGGCAAGGCCGCGCAAATCGTTTGCATGACAGGATCCGCTACAGCATGAAAGATGAATATTCATGGGAATCGGAACGCTTATCGCCATAATCATAAGAAATTCTCAACAGATTTAACGGTTATTTATTTTCTTGAATTTGAAAAAAATCCGATATTTAAAATCATAATCGGACTTAAATTTAACCAAATGAAAAACCTACTGATAATCCGTCACGCAAAATCTAGCTGGGATGCACCTTTAACAGATAAAGAAC
>CAZSDN010000124.1:2249-2880 GCA_964605595.1 uncultured Flavobacterium sp.
GGCCTTTAAACCAACGCGGAATCAGCGACGCACATTTGGTGTCGTTAAATATTGTAAAAGAACTTCCTGAAACTTTTATTATCTGGAGCAGCACGGCTAAAAGGGCCGCTCAAACCGCGCTGATCTTTACCCGAAACTTTTCATACCCCGAAGAAAGTATTATTTTCAAAGACGACTTATATACTTTTGATGCAAGGAAGCTTGAAAAAATTGTTAAATCCTGCAATAATGATTATGATTCTGTTATTCTTTTCGGACATAATGAGGCTATAACGGATTTTGTTAATAAATTTGGAGATGTCTATATAGAGAATGTTGCAACTTCAGGATTTGTATCGCTCCAGTTCGATACAGATTCGTGGGAAAATATCAAAAAAGGCAAAACTCAAAAAGTGGTATTTCCAAAAGATTTAAAAAGTTAATGGAACAAGAACAAGAAGAAAATAGGTATATCGACCGTGAACAAAGCTGGCTTGCGTTTAACGCGCGTGTACTTCAGGAAGCCGGGGATCCAAATGTTCCTTTGCTTGACAGGCTAAGGTTTTTAGGGATTTTCTCAAACAATCTCGATGAATTTTTCATGGTGCGGTTTGCGGCGATTCGAAGGCTCAAATTATCAGGCGTTTCAGGA
>CAZSDN010000124.1:2890-7335 GCA_964605595.1 uncultured Flavobacterium sp.
TTCAGGAGTAAAGATACTCGGCGGCATTTCGGCCGATGAACTCATTAAGAATATTACAGAAATCGTAATCAAACAGCAATCAGAAAGCTTACGGATCCTGAGTATTATTGAAAACCAGCTCGAATCTGAAAATATTTTTATAATCAACGAAAATGAAATCTCAAAAGAGCAGGAAAATTTTATAAAAGATTTTTTTATACAAAAAGTCAGCCCGGCATTAGTGACCATCATTCTTAATGACCTGGCCGAATTTCCATTGCTGAAAGACACGTCAGGCTATCTTGCGGTAAAACTGGTAATGAAGCCAAAAGAAAAGCTATCACTTTTAGAACCTACAAAAGAGAAGCCCGAAATCCGGTATGCGGTTATCGAAATTCCCAAAACGATAAATAGGTTTGTAGTGCTTCCATCGGCAAATGAAAAGCAATACATTATTATGCTGGATGACGTGATACGTTACAACCTGCATCAGATTTTCAATATTTTTGATTATGAGAGCATTTCGGCTCACATGATAAAAATTACGCGTGATGCCCAACTCGAGATTGATAGCGACCTTAGTAAAAGCATGCTCGAGAAAATCGCGACCAGCGTAAAAGACAGGCGAATAGGCGAACCGGTGAGGTTTGTTTATGATCAGTCAATCGATACCGATACGCTGAATTTTTTTCTTGAAAAAATGGATATCGACTCGACCGACAGCATTATTCCTGGCGGGCGTTACCATAACCGACGCGATTATATGAATTTCCCAAATCTTGGGCGCTATGATTTATTATACCAGGCAAATACGCCGCTTCCGGTTGACGGATTAAGCCTTGAAGGCAGTATCCTTGAGCGCATACGCAAACGTGATTATCTTGTCAATGCTCCATATCAGTCTTTTTCTTACATCATTAAATTTTTGCGGGAAGCGGCTTTGGATCCAAAAGTAACTTCTATAAAAATTACATTATACCGTTTGGCCAAAAACTCACAGGTAATCAGCTCATTGATAAATGCCGCGAAAAACGGAAAAAAAGTTACCGTGCAAATTGAGCTTCAGGCGCGTTTTGACGAAGCCAGCAATATTTCGTACGCAGAGCAAATGCAAACCGAAGGAGTCAATCTGATTTTCGGAATCAAAGGGCTTAAAGTCCACAGCAAAATATGCATGATAGAACGGATGGAAGAAGGAAAAATCCGCCGTTACGGATTAATATCAACAGGAAATTTCAACGAATCGACAGCAAATGTCTATACAGATGTGACATTGTTTACAGCGCACCAGCAGATTTTAAAAGATGTTTCAAAAATTTTCGAATTTTTCGACATCAATTATAGATTGCACAGGTACAAACACCTGATCGTATCGCCGCATTATACCCGGACGCGTTTCTATCGCCTGATTGAAAAAGAGATAATGTATGCAAGAATGGGAAAAGAAGCGTATATAAATCTTAAAATGAATAGTCTTTCTGATTTTAAGATGATAGATAAACTTTATGAAGCCAGCCGTGCCGGAGTCAGGATTAAGTTGCAGATACGCGGTATTTGCTCACTGATTCCGGGCGTGAAAGGCATGAGCGAAAATATTGAAGCCATAAGCATTGTAGATAATTACCTGGAGCATTCCCGTGTTTATATTTTCGGAAATGACAGCAACCCGGAAGTGTTTATTTCGTCGGCCGATTTCATGACGCGAAATCTTGACGGGCGCGTAGAAGTGACTTGCCCGATTTATGATGAAACCATTAAAAACGAACTGATTGACAATTTTAATGTTGGCTGGAAAGGAAATGTAAAAGCCCGGATCCATTCGGAAGAACTTGATAATAAATACAGGATTCGCGGCGATAAACCTGTTTTCAGGGCGCAACTCGAAACTTATAATTATTACAGGGATAAGCTTGAAGTCATCACTGAAAAATTATAATTTATCGCCTGTTTCACCCATTTCCGACAATTGAAACCTAATAAAAGAAAATGATTAACATAAAAAAATATGCAGCCATCGACATCGGATCCAATGCCATGCGCTTACTGGTTGCGAACATTATTGAGGAAAAAGGAAAAGAAGCGCAATTTACCAAAAGTGCTTTGGTTCGTGTGCCAATACGCCTCGGACAAGATGCTTTTACCGTTGGTGAAATCAGCGAAGAAAACACCGAACGCATGGTTGATGCAATGAAAGCATTCAAGCTATTGATGAAAGTCCACAAAGTTGAGAAATACATGGCTTGCGCAACTTCGGCAATGCGTGAAGCTTATAACGGAAAAGAAGTTGCTGAACTCATTAAGCAGGAAGCCGATATTGATATCGAAATCATCGACGGTAAAAAAGAAGCCGCAATTATCGCTTCAACCGATTTGCATCATTTGCTAAAAACCGACCAAACGTATCTTTATGTAGACGTTGGCGGCGGAAGTACTGAATTCTCGTTATTTTCAAACGGCAAGATGATCGTTTCAAAATCATTCAAATGCGGCACGGTCCGCTTGCTCAATAATATGGTTACGGATATCGTTTGGCAGGAAATCGAAAAATGGATACGAAGCCATACACAGGATCACGAACAGGTTACGCTGATTGGTTCGGGTGGAAACATTAACAAAGTTTTTAAAATGTCAGGCAAATTGCAGGAAAAACCACTTTCATACATTTACCTGAATTCGCAATATTCATTACTGAATTCACTTTCATACGAACAGAGGATTTCGGAACTTGAGCTTAATCCCGATCGGGCCGATGTAATTATTCCCGCGCTTCGCGTTTATTTAAATGCGATGAAATGGAGTGGCGCACGGCAAATTTATGTGCCAAAAATCGGTCTTTCTGACGGAATAATAAAGGCATTATATTTCGGACGAATTTAAGGATTTTCTATATCCGATAATCGTAGCTTGACAGAATCAAATATCCAAATCAAAAGTCCTCCGCAATAAATCCAGGCTCGGGTTAATTTCATTCAGGCGGTTGAATTTATCCTGAGGCGTAAAAGCCCTTCGGCTGTCCATGGTTTCGTTTACAACAATCTCAATAGTAATGTCGTGGTTGTGGAGCTTTCCTCTGAGATAACCTAACAACTCGATTTTTTCGCTTTCAAAATCAATTTTAGAACCTTCGTTTGGCAATTCGTGGATAATGGTCGTTCCGTTTAGTTTCGGATCATTGATAAGCATCAGCGATTCCATGATTTTGTGCCCTTTGTCGCTCAAACGCTGCGCATATTTGTTCCATTGCAGCAACATGTCGGTTTCGGTAAAAGGTTCTGTTGGAAGTTGCGCTTCGTGCTTGACTAAAGACTGTGAGGTTTTTTCCAATTCCTTTTTCGCACGGATGCTCGAAAGCGAAAGCGCGGAAACTTTAGGCTCGGATGAAATTTTTATATCAATTTCTTTTGAAGCCGGAGTTGTAACCGTTTCAACGGAAATAGTTGTTTCAGTAATTTTATGGTCAGAAACTTCAATAGAATTTATTGTAATTTCTTCGCTTACTGCAATAACCTCTTTTACAGCGGGAATATCAAGAATTTCAGGTGATTTTACCGCGATTTCCATCACGCGCCCGTAGAAATTTTTAGCAGGGATTATAAATCCGTCAGCTTTTTTTTTTCTCCGTCAAAAGTGATGGAGGCAAGTTGCATCAGGCAAAGTTCTACTAAAAGTCGCTGGTTTTGCGAAACCTTGTATTTCAAATCACAGTCATTTGCCAAATCGATTCCTTTAAGCAGGAAATCTTGTGACGTTTTAAGCGATTGCTGTCCGTAAAGTTTTTGTGCCATTTCACCGGCTTCGAGTAAAGTTAGTGTCGCCGGAGTTTTGGCAACAAGCAAATCCCTGAAATGCGATGCAAGCCCCGAAATAAAATGATGTCCGTCAAAACCTTTTGCAAGTATGTCATTGTATGCAACCAAAAGTTCCGGAATCTTGTTTTCCAAAATCAAATCGGTTACCGTAACATACGTTTCATAATCGAGAACGTTGAGGTTTTCAGTAACGGCTTGCCTTGTCAGGTTATTTCCGCAATATGAAACCACGCGGTCAAATATCGAAAGCGCGTCACGCATAGCGCCGTCAGCTTTCATGGCAATGATATGAAGCGCATCGTCTTCAAACTGAACGCCCTGGCTTTTAGCAACTTCAGCAAGGTGTTCTTTGGCGTCTTTTACCGTAATTCTTTTAAAATCAAAAATCTGGCAACGCGATAAAATAGTAGGAATGATCTTGTGTTTTTCGGTCGTAGCCAAAATAAAAATGGCGTGTTTTGGAGGTTCTTCCAACGTTTTCAGAAATGCATTGAAAGCAGCCGATGACAACATGTGAACCTCATCGATAATATAAACCTTAAACTGTCCGGTTTGCGGCGGGATCCGAACCTGGTCGATTAAGTTCCGGATATCGTCAACCGCGTTATTTGAAGCCGCGTCGAGTTCGAAAACATTGAATGCAAAATCTTCATTCGG
>CAZSDN010000125.1:0-7266 GCA_964605595.1 uncultured Flavobacterium sp.
ATCGATAATACTGTCACACGGCGACATTCCGAGCTGCTCGATTGCTGTAGCATACACAAACGGTTTGAATGTCGATCCTACCTGGCGTGCGCCCTGACCTACGTGGTCGTACTGGAAATGTTTATAGTTGATTCCGCCGACCCAAACCTTAACGTGACCGGTTCGTGGCTCCATAGACATGACTCCGGTTTGAAGGAAACTTTTATAATACCGGATAGAATCGTTGGGCGTCATAATGGTGTCGCGCTCGCCTTTCCAAGTAAATACTGACATTTTGGTTTTTATGTCGAATGATTTCAGGATTTCATCCTCTGATTTACCTTGCCCTTTCATTAATCTCCAGCGTTCAGAATTTTTTCTTGCACGCATCATCAGTTTTGTTGTTTCCTGTTCTGAAAGGCGAATAAAAGGTGCATTTTTATTGGTTTTTTGTTCGCTGAAAAATTCTTCCTGAAGGTTTTTTATATGAGCTGTGACCGCTTCTTCGGCATATGTTTGCATACGGGAATCGATGGTTGTGTAAATTTTGAGTCCGTCACGATAAATATCATAATCGCTTCCGTCGGGCTTTTTATTTTCCTTTACCCAGTTTTTCATGAAATCACGAAGGTATTCGCGGAAATAAGTTGCAATTCCGTCTTTGTGTGTCTGTAATTGAAATTTCAGCTCTATTGGCAATTGCTGGAGCTGTTCTTTTTGCTGCTTGTTTATGATGTCTGATTTTTCCATCTGCGAAAGCACCACATTTCTGCGATTTTTTACACCTTGCGCATTCCTGACGGGATTATAGAGTGTCGAATTTTTAAACATTCCGACCAATATTGCTGATTCGTCTATGGTCAAATCTTTTGGCTCTTTTGAAAAATAAGTCTTTGATGCCGACCTGATTCCAATTGCATAATTATTAAAATCATAAACATTAAAATACATTGCAATGATTTCGTTTTTGGTATATTGCCTTTCAAGTCTTACGGCAATAATCCATTCCTTCATTTTTTGCACGATCCGGAACGGCAGGAATTTAGAACCTTCGCCATGAAATAATTGTTTGGCCAATTGTTGTGTGATGGTACTTGCGCCTCCACTGGTTCCTAATGTTACTATGGCCCGTAATGTTCCCCTGGCATCAATCCCCGAATGTTCATAAAACCGTTCATCCTCGGTTGCGACCAATGCGTCAACAAGATGTTTTGGCAAATCACTGTAACGGATGGAAGTCCGGTTTTCATTATAAAATTTACCAATAACTTCTCCGTCTGATGAAATCACTTCAGTTGCCAGGTTGGAGTTGGGGTTTTCCAGCTCTTCGAACGAAGGCATCGAACCGAACAAACCCCAAGATGCAAAAAGAAAAAACAGTATAATTCCTCCGAACGTATAAAGGAAAACACGCCAGAATTTCTTTTTATAATAAGCGATATCTTTTATTTCAGTGTTTCTTTTCTTAGCTGCCATAACTTTTATTCTATTGATTCTATCCTGAAACCTACGTCGGTAATTCCGTTCAATGCTTCAACGCCCGGGATTTTGCCGGTTTGCCTTACCGCCTGTTGAATAGTGACGGTATAATTTCCGCCTTTCGGGAACCGTACCTTTTCTTTATAAAACAATTTGCTTTCTTTAATGTCTGAAAAACCTTCGCCCATAAGCGTCCCGTCAGGATTTGCCATTTCATATTCGAGTGTGTCGACTTTTGTCAGGCCGTCAGGATGTTCCATTGAAATGATTAGAAACAAGTTGTTAAATTGATAATCGTTGTTGCTTCGTATGTTCACAAAAAGATTATACGGTTTTAAAGTGTCTTTTTGTTCAAATTCAAAAGTCACTATACTATCTTTTTTCCAGGCATCGCCAACTGATTTATAATCGTCAAACACTCGTTTTTTATCACAGGAAAACAAGAGCAGCGTTATGAAAAGAAAAAAAATACTACTTCTTAGGTTCATTTTTATTCACGGGAATTATTTTGTTGTCAAGCGGTTTCCTTTCCTGGTTTTGGCGTTGGTCGTTATTCGGACGGTTTCCTTTGTTACGGTTTCCTGAACGATGATTGTTTGGTTTTCGGTTTTCTCCGTTTGCCCTGTCAACTGGCTGGCGGTTTTCGTTAGATTGCCTGTTTTCATTTGGCTGACGGTTTTCAGCCGTGCTTTTTCCTTCAATTACAGGTTTGCGCTTTTTATTCGGGCGTTTCTTTTTCTTAGGCTGGTCAAAACGCGTAAGGCTTTCCTGTCCCATTGCATTGTTGAAATCCTTTTCAGGTGTTTGGGCAACTTCAACAGCATAATCTTCGAGTGCGGAAACTTTATTTTTTTGCTTGTTTTCTTCAATAATTTCTTTCACCTGCTCGATTTTCAACATGTGCCAGTTTGCGAAATTATCGGTGTAGGCAAACCACATCAACCCTTTAAAAATGTCCTGCTTCTGGCAAATGGCCATTCCTTTTTCGGTCATTAATTTTGTGTCGAAATCCGGAAAACCCTGAAGCGCATCCATATACGTATCAAGTTCATAATTCAGGCAGCATTTCAGTTTTCCGCATTGTCCGGCTAGTTTTTGCGGATTCAGGGAAAGCTGCTGGTAACGTGCCGCAGAAGTATTTACGCTCCTGAAATCTGTTAACCAGGTTGAGCAGCAAAGTTCTCTTCCGCACGATCCAATTCCGCCCAAGCGCGATGCTTCCTGACGGAAACCAACTTGTTTCATTTCGATTCTCGTATTGAATTCTTTTGCGAAATCCTTAATCAATTGACGAAAATCGATGCGGTCATTTGCGGTATAATAAAATGTCGCTTTTGAGCCATCGCCTTGAAATTCAATGTCAGAAATTTTCATTTCAAGCTTTTGCGCAATTGCCAGTTCACGTGCTCGGACTTTCATTGGTTCTTCGCGATCACGCGCGTTTGACCAGATATCGATGTCTTTTTGGGAAGCCTTTCGGTATATTTTCAAGATGTCATTATTTTTATGGTTGACACCTTTTTTCTTCATTTGGATTTTTACCAATTCTCCTGTAAGCGTCACAATTCCAACATCATGACCGGGTGAAGATTCTGTAGCAACAATGTCGCCGATACTTAAAGTAAGTTTTTCAGTATTTCTGTAAAATTCTTTCCTTCCATTTTTAAAACGCACCTCAACACAGTCGAAAGGTGCTTCACCATTAGAAAGATTCATGTTTGAAAGCCAGTCAAAGACTGTCAGTTTATTGCAGCTATCAGTGCCGCACGTGCCATTATTCTTACAACCCTTAGGCGCACCGCCATCTGAAGTTGAGCAACTTGTACATGCCATATTATATATGTAGTGCCGTCAATGCGGCTTAAGTTCTTAAAACGTTTTGTGCGTAAAGATAGTATTTTTTACTTGTAAAGTTGCAAGATTAAAAACAGGAAAGTTAGAAGGATTTACCGTAATTAATCTCAACCGAATAATTAAGCATGTTACGGTCCGTTTCATAAAGCTTTTTCTTTGAAATGAAAATGTTTTTAAAAAGCGAAGAATTCCAGTGATGGCGTTTTTGCCAATCAGCCAACGTCTCGGTTTTCCATCCAAAGTCTTCTTTCCAGAAAAATTTTGGCGAAACATAACAATACGTATACGGAACTAAATAGGAACTGTCGTTTTGGGTTTTTACTTTAAGCGATTCTGCTTCATTACGGTAAATCGACTGTGGAAAAAGCAGTGTAATGTTTCGTTTTTGCGCTTCATTTTTCATAAAAGATGAAACTTCAAAATAATCTTCCTCTATTTTTTTCAGGCTGAATTCATTGTAAACCGTTTCGCCAATTTTATCAATCGGGCGCAATTGGATTATGTCAATATTGTACTTTCCATAAACTTCAAAAAACTGTTTAAGCTGATGGAAATTATCCTGGTTGAAGGTATAATTAATCCGAAGCCGCAATTTTGGATTAACTTTCTTCTGGTCTGAAATCGACTGCAAAACTTCATGGAATTTCTCATAAATCCCTTTATCCATCAAATCTTCATAGGTTTCCTTATTCACGCCGTGCATCGAAATTATAAATTCGTCAAGGCCGGCATTTGCAAAATCGGAAATGTCTTTTTGGCTTAGTAAATTTCCGTTGGTAACCATGCTGATATACGGAACTTCATGGCGTTTTGCAATTTCAATCAGTTGCGTATTATGCTTAAAAAGCGTTGGTTCGGCACCACATCCGATTTGCAGTTTGAGCGCGTTTTTGAAAAAGGTTTTCGCTAATTCTTCAAGATCTTCCTGTTTGAAAATCCCTTTCATATTTTTCTTTACAAACTCATTATCGCTGAAATAACACATTTTACAACGCAGGTTGCATGCCAAAACCGGATCGAACTGAATGGATAAATAACGTTTATTGAAAACCGAAAGCAGCCACAAACCCAAGAATTTAATCCTGTGATTTTTAATGTAGTTGTTGATTTTTAATAATTTGTAATTATCCATTTAGAAATTATTGTTCTAATTTATACAATTTGTCAGAAAGGCGGATTCTGAAAGGAACTGTAAAAGTCACTTTATCACCAGTTGCAGCGATTGAATTTTCTTCTCCGTTTACAAACATTTCAGAAATTTCCATTTGTTGTTCGCCTGTTGTCGGGCCTGAAATCAGTATTTTATCACCGGTTTTCAATTCGCTTTTTTCAATCAGGAATTGTGCAATTTGTGATTTTACATAAAAATGTTCCGCTTTTCCAAGTAAGGATTTTTTAATCTTTATTTTCTGACGGATATCTTTTTTTTCAAGGATGCCGATTGCAACATCAGTCAATTCCCCGGAATGTTTGAATTTCAGATTTTCAGATTTTCCTTTACGGAAGATTTTATTGCCAACCTGGACTCCTTTCCGCAACCTGATCTGCTCGTCCATCGGCAAATGGATGATATCGCGGCATTCGTCCGAACAACAATTTTCCATCACAGATTTACATTCGTCGCATTGGATGAAAAGCAAATGGCAGCCTTCGTTTTCGCAATTTGTATGATTATCGCACGGTTTTCCGCATTGATGGCATTGCGACAAAATATCGTCGGTAATCCTTTCTCCAAGGCGATGGTCGAAAACGAAATTTTTTCCTAAGAATTTACTTTCGATATTTTCTTCCTGAATCTGTTTGGCATAATTGATAATTCCGCCTTCAAGCTGATAGACATTTTTAAAACCTTGATGCTTAAAATAAGCCGAAGCTTTTTCACAACGGATTCCGCCAGTGCAATACATCACTAGGTTTTTATCTTCTTTGAAATCTTTTAGTTGCTCGTTTATGATAGGCAAACTTTCGCGGAACGTTTCAACATCCGGAGTTATCGCGCCTTTAAAATGTCCGATCTCGCTTTCGTAATGATTGCGGAAATCGACTACAATCGTATCCGGATTTTCGAGGATTTCGTTGAATTCTTTTGCTTTTAAATGAACGCCGATATTGGTTACATCGAAAGTTTCATCGTTTAATCCGTCGGCAACGATTTTATCGCGGACTTTTACGGTAAGCTTTAAAAAAGAGTGATCGTCGTGTTCAACGGCAACGTTTAGGCGAATTCCTTTCATAAAGTCATAGGCTTCGAGCGTAGTGCGGAAAGCTTCAAAATTTTCGGCAGGAACCGACATTTGCGCGTTGATTCCTTCTTTGGCTACATAGGTTCGGCCAAGCGCATCGAGCGCGTTCCAGGCTATGAATAAATCGTCACGGAATTTTTTGGGATCTTCAATTTTTGCGTACGCATAGAAAGATAACGTGAGCCTTTGCTGTCCGGCTTCGTCAATG
This sequence comes from uncultured Flavobacterium sp., assembly GCA_964605595.1. GTDB lineage: Bacteria > Bacteroidota > Bacteroidia > Flavobacteriales > Flavobacteriaceae > Flavobacterium. The sequence goes on from CAZSDN010000125.1 coordinate 5,764, forward strand.
AGTCTGGCTCTTTCTTCTGCGCTTAAAGTGTTGTACAGTTGCATGCTATAAACAGGTTTAAGTTTAGAAATTTTTCGTGGCAAATATAGCTAAAATTTTTGAACGCAGATTTTGCGGATTATGCAGGTTTTACATCCGGAGGCGAAAAGTCGAGGTTTAACCAAAGCCTAGCCCTGATGGAAGCGGTTATCCTTTTGTGGAGCGCAGCGGAGCAAAAGATAAAAGCGGACAGCAGGTTCAAGCTCCTAAAAAATAACTGGCAAAGCAAATTGTTTCCAATAAAAAAACCATTAAGAAATGAATTGGGATGATTCCTTAATGGTTTCGAATTTAAAAACTAAAACGACTATTTTCTAGCAGAATTCTGCGTAAGCGTCTTTAAGATTATCAGAAATCAGTTCTGCAGGGCGGCCTTCGATATGGTGGCGCTCCAGCATGTGAACCAATTCGCCGTCTTTGAATAAAGCGATGCTTGGCGATGACGGCGGAAACGGAAACATAAATCCGCGTGCAGAATCAACCGCTTCTTTGTCGACTCCGGCAAAAACCGTTACCAAATGATCCGGTTTTTTTCCGTTGCTCAAGCTCATTTTTGCTCCCGGGCGGGCATTTCTGGCGGCACATCCACAAACTGAGTTCACTACAACTAAAGTAGTTCCTGATTTTGCAAGCGCGTTCTCAACTGATCCGGCCGTATATAATTCTTCAAAACCAGCGTCGGCAAGCTCGGCTCTCATTGGTTTTACCATTTCTTCTGGATACATAATGCTTAAAATTTAAGGTTAAAAGTTACGGCAAAGTTACGAAGTTTTTCACTTCACAATGTGATAGAAATCATAAACATTTTGTAGGTTTGGGCTTTAACGTTAATCTTTGTTCAAATGTTCGAGAATGACAATTCTTTATATGTAGTTTTTGGATTATTAGCTGTGTTTATAATCGGGCATTATTTTGTACAAAAACGTCAATCCATAAAACTGACATTACAATACCGATTAATTTATTATGCTGTAGTCATGATTATTCTCTATTTACAACTACCAACAATTCCAGGATTGGCATCCATTGGTAATCAAGACGAAATTATGGCGCTTGGCGATAATAAAAAATTTCTGGATTATTTAGAGCGTTGCAATGATACGATGAAGACAATTAAAGACGTTATACATTTTATGATTTTCATCACTGTGTTTTGGTTTGTATCGATTGTTAGTTCGATTATCAAACATTTCGAGTTAGAAAAGACGAAGGAATAATGCTTTTAAAAAAAGTCCTTTCGGGCATTTCCAGATAACTTTCAAATCTTCCCAAAACGTGGTTTCTTCATCCAGGAATTTGAAAATCAGCGATGGATTCCCATTTTTGAACATCGATGAAAAGATTTGCTGGCCTTTTTCGTTATTTCGGTCAAGAATATCGAGAAGCAGTAAATCGTAAAACCAGAATCTATTAGCTTTATGGAACTTGGTTAAATCGGATTCCGATTGCAAAAATAAGGCAAGC
>CAZSDN010000126.1:0-7101 GCA_964605595.1 uncultured Flavobacterium sp.
CTTTATGGATTTATCCCTTCCGGCCGTTATTGGAATAACAACACCGGGAAAAAGAACAGTATTTCGTAAAGGTAAAATCGGAAGTGTTGCGGGAAGCTCTTCGTTGTTCATTTCTTCTTCATCCTCTGGAGTAAGAAGCGGAATCAATTCGGCATCAGGATTTAATTCCTGTAGTGACAGATTGTCCAGTGTAGTGAGTTTCGGGTTTGACATATTTAGTTTCAGGTCATTTTGTCATTAAACAAAAACAGGCATGATAACAAAGTTAACACATAAGCTGTTTATTTCATTGGAAATCAATTATAAAAGTTTTATAATTGTTTGGTATTCTATAGGTAAGTCAATCTTTATGCCATAAAAAATCCCGCTGTTAACGGGATTTGAAAATTTAAATCAGGAAATCTAATACTCCACATCAAAACTTCCTTCAGTGATCGTAAATCCGGTATCAGATTCGGCGTCATATACAGTTATCTGAAAAGTTCCCATAACCCGTGAATCGGTTCGGTTGGTTATAATAATACTTCCTCCGTTTCCGATATAGGTAACATCATCAAAATGATATTCAGCTCTAAAAACGCTTGTAACTGAATTATCAATATTGTAAGCCTGATTGATTACAAGATTGTTTGGAAAAAACAAAACAATAGTATTTTGATTTGCATCTATCGCGTTAAGTGAAATTATGTTTCCCTGGGCCGGGCCTTCATCCACGCCTACGATAATCAAATCTTCTGAAAATTCTACTCCGTTGACCTTTGCAAAAAAGGTGTCAGATGTAGTAGCCGATGTAGTATAAGAAACCGTAAAACTTCCGTTTGTAAAATCCATTGCTGGATTCGGGACAGAAAAATCAGAATAATATCCCGTAAACTGAAAAGTTCCCGAAATAGTTTTGGCCGCTGTATCAATGCCGGTAATGACGATAGATCCATTAGCCTCAAAATTTTCATTCAGATTTGAATAATCATATTCAGCAGTTGCATTTTTTGTATATGAAATCATTGCTTCTTCACCGGTATAAGTACCAGTTACCGTGCCATCAATTAAAAGCCCGAATCCTTCTCCGTTTGCTTTTGTCCCGGATATGATCATTACGCCGGCACCCATGAAAGCCTGTGTGGTCGTGGCGTTGAAAGTACTTCCATTAAAATCCGCTTTCAGGAAACTCTGAACAGGATTGTTTGGATTGTTTGGATTATTTGGATCAATTGGGTTAAGTACAGCCGGATCAAGCGGTTCAACATCGCCATCACAGGAAATAAAGGAAAAAGCAGTCAAAAAAAGAATTGATGCAATTAGTATTTTAGACTTCATAAAGCAATAAGTTTAGTTGTTTGTAATAAAACGCCCAAATATAATTTTATTTATTCGTTTGACAATATTTTTTTAGGAACGCGGTTCAACAATACTATTCCGCCCAGAAAAAACAACGCTAAAAATACGATTGCAAATCTTGGGCTTCCGGTAATTTGGTCTACTAAGCCATAAACGCACATTCCGATTACGATCCCGACTTTTTCTGAAACGTCATAAAAACTAAAGAACGATGCCGTATCATCCGTTTCAGGCAATAATTTGGAATAAGTTGATCTTGACAATGCCTGGATTCCGCCCATGACCAATCCTGCAACTGCCGCCATAAGATAAAAATGTATTGGCAGCGTAATAAAATAAGCCAGAATACAGAATAAAAACCAAATACTATTGATTACAATAAGTACTTTGATATTCCCGAATTTTGCCGAAGCTCTTGACGTAATCACAGCTCCTAAAACCGCAACCAATTGGATCAGTAATATGCAAATGATCAGGCCTATAGTGCTTTGTTCTTCGCTTTCCCATTGGATTTCCTGGGAACCGAAATAGGTTGCGATGAGCATAACCGTTTGTACGGCCATACTGTAAACGAAGAAACTTCCCAAATATCTTTTGAGCGGAATATTCCGGCTGAGCAAACCCCATACTTTTTTCAGTTCACGGAAACCGTTAAACACTACATCTTTCGTAACTTTAGCTTTTTGTTTATTTCCTTTCGGAAGATAAATATAAGTGTACTGGCTGAAAACAATCCACCAGATACCGACACTTATAAATGAATATTTCATTGCTTTCATTGCCGCTTCCAAAGGTTCGCCTGTAATTCTGAAAACTTCAGGTTTCATTACCATTGCAAGGTTTATGACCAATAGGATCACGCTTCCTATATATCCTAATGAATAGCCTTTTGCACTGATTTTATCCTGTTGTTCGGGAAAAGCGATATCCGGTAAATAGGAATTATAAAAAACAAGGCTTGCCCAAAAACCGATCAACCCCATAAAATAAAACAAAAGCCCGAAGTAAATATTTTCCAGATCAAACCAATACAATCCGATACACGACAATGCGCCGACATAGCAAAAGAAGCGCATGAATGACTTTTTATTACCAACATAATCGGCAATTCCCGAAAGTATGGGCGAGATAAACGCAACAACCAAAAATGCCGCCGCCGTAACAAAGCTAATTAATGCAGAATTTTTCAGGCTTGTTCCGAAAACATCTATATAATTGCTTCTGTCTGTAAACAATTTATCATAATAAATGGGAAATATCGCCGAAGCAATCACCAACGGATAAACTGAATTTGCCCAATCATAAAATGCCCACGCATTCAATAATTTCTTACTTCCTTTTTGGAGTTCTGCCATGTTTTATTTTTTTACGAATTTATCTAAATTTTCGGTATGTCAATAGTAAAAATAAAAAAGCCATTCCTCTCGAAATGGCCCGTATTGTTTTTGGGTTATTTTATTTGAAATTCACTCCGAATTTCGCAGCCGTTGCTTTTGCCTCCGGAATCAGCTTTTTAAGGTTTGCGATACGCGTCGCGTCTGACGGGTGCGTACTCAAAAGTTCCATTGGCGCACCGCCTCCTGAAGCTTCCGACATTCTTGACCAGAAAGTAACAGCCTCATCGGGATTATATCCGGCTATTGCCATTAATGTCAAACCAATTTTATCAGCTTCTGTTTCATGGCTTCGGCTAAATGGAAGCATTCCACCGACATTCGAGCCAATTCCGTAAACCTGTTGCCATATTTGTTGTGTTTCAGCGCTTTGCTTTCCTGTTGCCAATGCTACTCCCGCCGAGCCAAGAGTTTGCAGTTGAGAAGCGCTCATACGTTGTGCGCCGTGGTTTGCCAAAGCATGTGAAACTTCATGCCCCATAACAGTTGCAAGCCCCGCGTCATTTTTTGTAACCGGAAGGATTCCTGTATAAATCACGATTTTTCCACCGGGCATGCACCAGGCATTTACGGCTTTATCTTCAACTAATTTATATTCCCAGCGGTATTCTTTAAGGTATTCTGATTGCCCGATTGAAGTAAGATATTTTTCGGCGGCAGTCTTGATTTTAATTCCTACATTTTCTACTCTTTTCGCATCAGCAGTTCCTGTAACAACTTTATTTTCTTTCAAAAACTGGTCATATTGTGCGAAAGCTGTCGGAAAAAGCGACGTATTTGAAACGAAGTTTAATTCTTTTTTACCTGTAAGCGGATTTGTAGCACAGGAAAAAATGATCCCAACTGCAACAATTGCGACTAAATAAATATTTTTTTTCATAAGTGATGATTATTTGGTTTAAGCAAAATTAACAAATAATTACGCGCCCGTTATATGTAATTCTGAAAAATCCTTATCAAATATCAATGAACTCTTACCGTCGAAAAATGCACTTTCCAAAGAAAACTCTTCATTGTCAAGCTGGATTTTCCTAATCTTGAAAGGCAATCCGAAAATATTGATCTTGAATTTTTTATAAGGCGTTTCAAATTTCCCTTCTTTGTGTTGTTGGATGATTAACTGCTTTTCTTTCCCGTTTAAAGTAAAAGTTGAAAAACTGTACCTTCCTTTATTGTAATCATAACCGTCCTGCGCATCTTCATACAAATAGGATTTTTCCTTGCCTAATTTGTAATAAACGTCGAGCGTAATTTCATCAAACTGCAACTCGCCAACATATTGCTGGATTGGATATTTCGGGATAATCGCTCCTTCCTTTATAAAAATCGGAATCTGGTCGTAATCTGTTTTTACCCAAAGTTCCTTTCTTCCTGAAACAATTTCATTTGTCCAGTAATTGAACCAGTTTCCTGTTGGAAGATACATCCTTCTTCCCTGCGCGTTCGGCTCTAAAATCGGGCAAACAAGAATCTGGTTTCCGAAAATGAATTCATCCGTGCGGTAATGCGTTTGCAAATCTTCCTGATCGAAATAGACCAGCGGTTTCAGCATCGGGACACCGTCATTGATGTATTCGTAAAACATTGTATATAAATACGGAAGCAACTGGTAACGCAATTCGACGAATTTCCTTGTAATGTCGATGACTTCCTGATCGAACGACCAAGGTTCCTGATCACCGTGATCGCCCGATGAATGCGTGCGGCAAAACGGATGAAAAACGCCAAGCTGAATCCATCGTGCATATAATTCGCCCGACGGCTGTTCTGCAAATCCGCCAATATCCGATCCGGTAAAGCCCATTCCTGAGATGGACATTCGTTGCATCTGAATATTTGCAATCCATAAATGTTCCCATGAAGCCACGTTGTCACCTGTCCAGGATGAAGTGTAACGCTGCGCTCCCGAATAGGCCGAGCGCGTAATGATAAAAGGTCTTTTCGGATAGGCAAAACGCTTTACGCCTTCGTAGGTTGCGCGTGCCATTTGCGTTCCGTAAATATTATGCGCTTTTCGGTGGCTGCAAGGGTTTCCGTCGTAATCGTGGCGCACGTCCATTGGGAATGTTTTTCCGGGAACTTCCATTACGGCTGGTTCGTTCATATCGTTCCAAACTCCTTTCACTCCTATTTCCGAAACCAGTTCTTTAAATAATCCCGCCCACCATTCGCGAACAACCGGATTTGTATAATCGGGGAAATTACATTCGCCAGGCCAGACTTTTCCTTTCATGTATGGGCCGTCGGCGCGTTTGCAGAAATAATCATTTGCAAGCGCTTCGTTATAAACCCAGTATTCTTTATCAATCTTGATTCCGGGATCGATGATGACTACGGTTTTGAAACCGTCTTCGGCGAGTTCGGCAACCATTTTTTTCGGATCGGGAAAATATTCCTTGTTCCATGTAAAACAACGAAAGCCTTCCATATAATCAATGTCGAGATAAATCGCATCGCACGGAATTTTAAGCTCACGGAACCTGGATGTTACTTCTTTTACTTTACTTTCAGGATAATAGCTCCATTTGCATTGATGATAACCGAGTGTCCACATTGGCGGAAGTTCGGGTTTTCCTGTTAAATGCGTATAGGTTTGTACGACATCGGCCATTTTTGGGCCGTAGATAAAGTAGTAATTCATTTCGCCGCCTTCGGCCCAAAAACTGGTTACATTTCTCCTTTCGTGTGCGAAATCAAAATTGGTCCTGAATGTGTTATCAAAGAAAATCCCGTATGATTTTTTATTGTGCAGGCCAATGTAAAACGGTACGACTTTATAAAGCGGCTCCTGGTCTTTGTGGAATGCGTATTGATCCATCGCCCAATTTTCAACACGTTTACCTTTAAGGTTTGAATGGGAAGCTTTATCTCCTAAACCGTAATAACTTTCGCCTTCGTGCGAAATCTTGCTCATCTTGACGATGTTTCCTCCGAAGTTATAATTTTCTTCCCAATGAAAGCCTTGTTCATCTTCAAGGATACTATTTCCGTCGGTATCGAACATTGCGGTACGCATGTCCGACTTCCTGACCATACAAATAAGCTTGCTCGTTTTTATCTGGTAAACATCTTTTCCTTCGGTGAATTCGAGCGCATTGTAGCCGTGTGTTTCAGTAGGATCGATCGCATAAGAAAAATCCTTGCTGAAATAGCCTTTTGTTGTGTACCTGAAGCGTATCAGGCTGTCGCGCAAAACAGTGATTTTTAGGATTACATTGTTATCGGTGTGAAAAAAAACCGAGTCGGCTTCCTGTTTTACAAGCGTTACCGCCGATGGATACTGGTCGCCTTTATGTTCTAGGTCTGTATTGGTAATCATGTATTGATTTTTATGCTAAAAGCCAAATTAACGAAAATAAAGCTAAAACTTGTAGTGGTTGTTGAGAGTTTTTAACGATAACGATGTAGTGGTCGCAACAGATTTCTTTGTAAACTTTGTCCCTCGACTGCGCTCGGGATGACAAATGTCGTCTTAGCAAAGTTTGTCATCCCGAGCGCAGTCGAGGGATACGTTACAGTTGAAGGGCAATAATTAAATCTTAAACACCACTACTCCCAATGGCGGCAATACGACTTCAGCAGAGAAATCGCGTTCATTCCATTTTTCGGGTTCAATCTTTATTGCTTTGGCGTTTGCTACGCCGCTTCCGCCGTAGATTTTATTATCACTGTTGAATATCTCGGTGATCTTTCCTTTTTTAGGCAAGCCGATTCGGTAATTCGTTCGTACAACCGGTGTGAAATTACACACTACAATCATATTTTGCTTTGCATTTTTCCCTTTTCGGATGAAAGACATTACGGCATTTTGATGATCGGAATGACTGATCCATTCGAAACCCTCGTGGGAGAATTGCTTTTCATAAAACGCCGGATTGCCTTTATATAAACCGTTCAAATCCGTGATGAGTTTTTTGATTCCGTCGTGATAGCCAAATTCAAGCAAATGCCAGTCAAGGCCTGATTCAAAATTCCATTCCCGGCTTTGCCCAAACTCTGATCCCATGAAAAGTAATTTTGCTCCGGGATGCGTGAACATATATCCGTACAATAACCGCAGGTTCGCAAATTTTTGCCACTCGTCCCCTGGCATTCTGCCAAGTATAGAGTACTTTCCATGCACGACTTCGTCGTGCGACAATGGAAGCATAAAATTTTCCGAGAAAGCATAGGTCGTCGAGAATGTTATATCGTTTTGGTGGTATTTCCTGTAGATGGTTTCACGCTTGAAATATTGTAATGTGTCGTGCATCCAGCCCATCATCCATTTCATTCCGAAACCAAGGCCGCCTGTGTATGTGGGGCGCGATACTCCCGGCCATGAAGTACTTTCTTCTGCAATGGTTTGCGTTCCGGGAAAATCACGGTA
>CAZSDN010000127.1:0-6994 GCA_964605595.1 uncultured Flavobacterium sp.
CTTTGGAAAATAAATGATTGTAAAGAGATTCGTAATAATTAGGGAGCAGTTTCCAGAAATCGATATACTTTTCGAGTAAACTGGTTTTGTTTTCGGGTTCGATTCCCCAGCGTTTGATGTCTTCAATATCTTTTAAATATGAAAGTACATGAAGCGGATCAAGAAGGTAACGGTCGATTTCATTGAAATCCTGAAGCAGCATTTTTGCCCAGTTTGCAAAAAGCTCGAATGATTGTTGCTGGTTTTTTTCGGTCAATGAAAGATAAACATTGTAAAACTCAAACAGTAATTCGATGGAATCAATGCTGCGGATTCCGGCTATTTCCTGGATAAAATCCTCGATACTTGTGATTTCAGGTGCGAAGATATTGGTTTCAACCTGGTTTTTTAATGCTTCTATAAGGAATACTTTTGCCCGTTTATTGGGTAATACGATAACCGTTTCTGATAAATTACCGGAGTGGTTTTGGATTAAATCCATTGCTAATTTATCTAAGAAATATCGTGTTGCCATTGGATAAAAATAAAAAAACGCCCCGATAAATCGAGGCGTTTTCAGAAATATTTTAAAAGGAAATTATTTTACCAATTTCACTTCAACACGTCTGTTGTTTGCTTTTCCTTTAGCAGTTTTGTTAGTGTCAATTGGTTTAGACTCACCAAAACCTGTAGAAGTTAATCTTGAAGCGTCAATACCGTTTTCTACTAAGTAGTTTTTAACTGCTCCGGCTCTGTCTTCAGATAGTTTTTGGTTCATGGCATCTTTACCATCACTATCGGTGTGGCCTTCAATACTGAATTTTGAAGAAGGATATTCTTTCAAGATTGCTGTAATTGATTGCAATACAGCGAAAGTTTCCTGTTTGAAAGTAGATTTACCACTGTTGAAAAGGATCGTTTTAGCGTAAGCATTCAATTTATTGATTTGCTCTTCAGAGATTTCAGGGCAACCATTGTTTGCAACTGTACCTTTTACTTCCGGACATCTGTCATCTTTATCAAGAACTCCGTCGCCATCTGTATCTGGCCATGGACAACCGCCATTTTCTTTAGGGCCTTTTACAGTAGGACATTTATCATCTTTATCAGCGATTCCGTCACCATCAGCATCAGGACATCCTTTTAGAGCTGGAAGACCAGGAACATCCGGACAAGAATCTTCACTATCCTGAACTCCGTCGCCATCTGTATCAGGACAACCTTGGAATGCAGCTAAACCAGCAACAGTAGGACAAGCATCATCTTTATCAAGAACTCCGTCGCCATCTGTATCAGGACAACCATTCAATTCTTTTGGGCCAGCTACATCCGGGCAAGCATCATCTTTATCATATACTCCGTCACCGTCTGTATCTTTACCTCCAAATTTGAATGTAAGACCGGCAAAGTGCTGGAAATGAGTTGGAATACCAACAGTTCTAGTTTCATTGGTATCATTATCATTGAATGATTTTTTATAAGTCGACTGCAATGAAAGACCAACGGTTTCAGAGAACCAGAAAGTTACTCCAAGACCACCGTTTACAGTTCCTGCATCTGCTTTACCAACCCAAGTGTAACCTCCACCAATGTGAAGAGAAGGATCGATTACTTTCGATTTGATCATCTCCATGAAACTATATTTAATAGTTCCATCTAAAGCGTAATACGATAAATCTCCAGGGTTTCTTACTTCATAATCCGCTGGACTAATTTCAGATTGGTAAACTAATTTGCTGACTTTGTTAACAGATCCTGTTACACCAAATGAGAACCCGCCGCCAACATGCTTACTTAATGTTAAATAAGATAACGAAGGTAAAACGTTCCAGTTATCTTTAAATCCAAATGGTTGATCAAAAACACCGCTTCCTTCAGCGCTTGTTCTTGTATCTACCGCATTGACACCAAAAGAAAGCGCCCATGGGTTGTCGCTATCCTGTGCCTGTGCATTTAGTCCGAAAACTAATAATGCAGCGACAAAAATTTTGTTAAGGTTTTTCATACTTGAGTTATTTTAGTTACAAAAATTATACATACAAAAGTAATGGGTAATATTTTAAAACCAATGACAAATGTTAAAAAAATAACATAATTTTTAGAGATTTTACCCCTAACTTATCACCTTCAAAGACTTTCCAACCTCAGTAAATGCCGCTATGGCTTTATCTAAATGCTCTTTGGAATGACCTGCCGAAAGTTGCACTCTAATCCTTGCTTTATCCTTTGGGACAACCGGAAAAAAGAACCCTATAACATAAACTCCTTTCTTTAAAAGTTCGTTAGCCATTGTTTGTGAAAGCTTTGCGTCATATAACATCACGGGAACGATTGCCGAATCTCCATCAATAATGTCAAACCCGGCTTCTTTCATTCCTTTTTTGAAATAATTTGTATTCCATTCAAGCTTATCACGCAAAGAAGTATCTTTTTCCAATAATTCAAAAACCTTTATCGAAGCACCAACAATTGATGGCGCTAACGAATTTGAAAACAAATACGGGCGTGAACGCTGGCGTAAAATCTCAATAATTTCTTTTTTTCCAGTTGTATATCCGCCCATTGCGCCGCCAAGTGCTTTTCCAAAAGTTCCTGTGATAATGTCAACTCTTCCCATTACGCCTTTCGCTTCAAGCGTTCCTTTTCCCGTGGCGCCAATAAATCCGGCGGCATGGCATTCATCAACCATTACCATCGCATCATATTTATCGGCCAAATCACAAATCTTATCTAAAGGCGCTACTAATCCATCCATAGAAAAAACGCCATCGGTAACGATAATTTTAAACCGTGCTCCCGCCTCATTTGCCTTGATTAACTGCTGCTCGAGATCGTCCATATTACTGTTTTCATAGCGGTAACGCATTGCTTTACACAAACGAACGCCATCAATAATTGAAGCGTGATTTAAACTGTCTGAAATTATCGCGTCATTTTCTCCAAACAACGGTTCAAAAACGCCACCATTTGCATCAAAAGCCGCGGCATACAAAATAGTGTCTTCGGTTCCGTAAAAACCCGCGACTTTTTGCTCCAGATCTTTATGAATATCCTGGGTTCCGCATATAAAGCGTACAGATGACATTCCGAAACCATGCGTATCCAAAGCGTCTTTTGCCGCCTGGATCACTTCCGGATGCGATGATAATCCGAGGTAATTGTTCGCGCAGAAATTCAAAACCGTTTCGCCATTTACCGTGATTTCGGCTCCTTGCGGCGAAGTTATGATGCGCTCTCTTTTAAAAATTCCGTTATCTTCAATCGCCTGCAGCTCACTTTGCAGGTGTTCTTTGATTTTTCCGTACATGTTGTTTTATTTAAGTTTAACGTTTACAAATTTATCACTTCTATGTTTTTGCCTATGTAAATAAGGGATTTTTTTATGACTTTAAAGTTCATTTTTTCAATTGAATCCTGATAATTTTCGAGTTGTTTCCGGTATTTATCCTGATGTGATCCGGTTTTGTAATCAAGCAGCAACACTTCGTTGTTTTTGTTGATTACGATACGATCAGGTTTTACGGATGAACCTTCTTTCCTGATAATCGTTTGCTCGTTCAGCACTTTATTTTCCCCCGAAAAAAAGATATTGATTTCGTGATGATTTACAATTTCCTGGATTGTTTTGTAAACTGTTTCTTTCTGAATTATTGTAATTAATCCATTCTCGATTGCTTTTTCAATCGCAAAATCGATATCGCTTTTTGTTTTTACAAACGACAAAATTTCGTGTACAACATTCCCGTATTCAATCGCTTCCTGCTGATGCGTTCCCCACATAAGCGCTTCTTTTTTTGCGATTTTTATATTTTTCGGATTCAGGATTTCAACAACCGGTTCAATGATTTTTGATGTGTCAACGTGATTTTTTTCTTCTGATAATTTCTTCGGGTTTCCGAATTCATATTCGAGTTTATTCTCATCAAAAATTCTGAGATTTTCGAGATAATTGATAAAAAAAGCCGACATATTATTCGTCTTAATTTCACCTTTCGAAGTCATGTTGATATTCGAAATCACATACAATTGTTCTTCCGCACGTGTTAAAGCTACATACAAAACATTGATGTTATCGAGCAATTCTTCCTGCTTTTTCTGATTGTAAACCACAGACGCTTCTTCGCCAAAACCTTCAACAGAACTGTTATTGTCGATCAAAACTTTTGGCAAACCGAAATCCTGCTCTTCGGCATTCAGCCACAACTTACTTTTGGGTTTTCGGCTGTAATCTTCTTCGGCGAAAGGCAAAATCACGACCGGAAACTCCAAACCTTTCGATTTGTGGATCGTCATAATTCGCACGGCATTTTTTCCTTCGGGCGACGGAATGCTGAATTTCTGAGCATTCTTGTCCCAATAATTCAGGAAATCTGAAATTCCGGCCTGGCTGCGAATATCCCTTTCTAGAACAATGTCGAGGAAATACTGAACATAAGCATTACTTTCTGTCGGTTTGATGAACTTGGAAATAATAATTTCAACCGCTTCATACAGCGATTTTTGCCGAATGTCTTTAAACGAAAGTGAAATATCAGCGTTTTCAAGCCAATTTTCAAATTCAACTTCATTGAAAAGGCTCATTCCTTTTGCAATGAAATCATGTATTGGCATTTCATTCTGCAGATGTTCAGCGACATAATGCAGGAAATATGCTTTCGATTCCAGATCAGCGACGTTTTTTAAATATTTCAGTAAATGAATAATCAGTCGGACTTCCGTCGCGTTTTGAATCATCAGCGTTTCCGAAGACAAAATCGGGATTTTCTGTTCGGTCAAATAATTTGCAACCGCAATTCCCTGGTCGCGCTTTCGCGTAAGGATGACAATATCTTTATATTCAAATCCGTTTCGAATCGCTTTTTGAATCGTGTTTAATGTCGCCAAAACATACAAATCGGTTTTGTCTAAAGCTTCTTCGGTCTCTTCCGAAGCATCGGTTTGCGGCAAAAATGAAATGTTTATGTAACCTCCAATTTTATTGGTTTTGTTTTGAAAACTGTGGTTTTGGTATAAATCGAGATAATCTTCATTTGAAAATTCGGCAGAAAGCTGTTTGAAAAACGCATTGTTAAAATCGATGATTTCCGAATAACTACGCCAGTTTGTGTCAAGGCTGAATTGCTTTTTATCGGGATTTACAAACGGATTATGTTCTTTGGAAAGCTCGATAAACTGCTCGGCTTTTCCGCCACGCCAGCGATAAATGGATTGTTTCGGGTCGCCCACGACCATTAATGTTCCTTTTTGGCCGGAATCATCCTGGCCGGAAAGTGCGTTATCGATTAGCGGAATCAAATTCTGCCATTGCATTTCGGACGTATCTTGAAATTCATCGATAAAAAAATGGCGGTAACGTTCTCCTAATCTTTCATAAATAAACGGCGCGGGCTGGTTCTGGATTTCCCGATGGATAATTGCGTTAAACTCTGCAATTGATAAAACTTCCTGCTCATTTTGGATTTTTGCAAGTTCGTTACTTACCGTATTTAACAGCGAAAGCGGCGTAATGTTTTTTAAAAATGCTTCGTAAAAATGTTTCTTTTCGTAATTTTTGTAAACACAGGCCAAAATGGAAAGCATTTCAGGAATGGTACTTTCGATTATCGTGCGGTCATTTGCAGTTTTGTTGATTGCAATATCTTCGGGTTCGTGAAACGTTTTGTTTTTTGGGTTGAAGCGGTTTTCAGAAATACTTCTGATATGGTTTGGAAAAGTTCCGCGGGAAAAGGATTTTTCATCGATTCCGTTTGATTCGATAATTGCCAGGATGTTTTTTGCGAAATCAACACATTCACTTTCAAGATTTTTGGAAGCATCGAGGATTTTAGTTTTGATTTCTGTAAATTCAGCTATCGATTTATCCTGAAAATGCGTGATTTCCTCACGGTTGTTTTCGTTAAGGATCAATCTTCCGGTTTCGAGAATTTCTCGTGAAATGTCCCAGGATTTGTCGTCGTCGGTTTTTTCCATTGTAAAATCGACGAGAAGCTTTGTGAGCATTTCATCTTCTCCGGCGCGGGCAATTAGTGCATCTACGGCTTCGGTTAAAAGATTTTCGGTATCGAGTGTGACTTCAAAAGTTACCGGAAGTCCGAGGTCGTGGGCAAACGCACGAATCACGCGATGCGTGAATTTATCAATTGTCGAAATATCAAAAGCGGCATAATTGTGAATTAAATGCTTGATGATATTCTTTGCTTTTTGTTTGATTTGTGCAAGCGAAAGTCCGGTGGAATCAGACAAATCCTGCATTAGATCCTGTGCTTTTTGCGACGGTTCGTCTTTGGCGAATTCGGATAAACTGCCAACGATTCGCGATTTCATTTCATGAACGGCTTTGTTCGTGAAAGTTATGGCGAGAATATTCCGATACGCATCGTTTTTATTTGATGTGAGGATTATTTTGAGGTATTCCTTTACCAGCGCATAGGTTTTTCCTGAACCTGCGGAAGCGTCGTAGATGGAGAATGATGGTGTTAGCATTTGGATTCCGATTGTTCGATGTTTCGACGATGCCTAGCCCCGATTGTAGTGGAAATCCTTTTTGCCTGACGAAAAATTCCCTCGGCTGCGCTCGGGATAACAAGGCAAAAAGATTGCAACGGAAAGCGGGAAATAGCTCCTGATAAATTTAATTAATGAAATTATAACGAAATAGAATTTCTAATTCCAAAGTTAAATGATTAAATTTGATTTCTTAATTTTTAACTTAAAACACTTATTATGGCTTTTGAATTACCAAAATTACCGTATGCCTATGACGCGCTTGAACCGCATATTGACGCGCGCACCATGGAAATTCACCATACAAAACATCATAATGCTTATACTACGAACCTGAACGCGGCGATTGCCGGAACTGAGCTTGAAGGTTTGACAATTGAAAATATCCTTATAAACTTAGACAAAAAAAACGCGGCTGTTCGCAATAATGGCGGTGGATTTTATAACCACAACTTGTTTTGGAACGTTATGTCGGCAAACGGCGGCGGAAAACCAAGTGGCGATTTATTGG
>CAZSDN010000128.1:0-6983 GCA_964605595.1 uncultured Flavobacterium sp.
AATGCTTGACGTTTTAAATGAGCAGTTAATTAATAAAGGTGATGATCCTGTAGCGTTCGATCACGATTGCCGCGAAGGAATCTGCGGAATGTGTTCGCTTTTCATCAACGGTGAAGCACACGGCCCGGATAGAGGCGTTACAACCTGCCAATTGCACATGCGCATGTTCAAAGACGGCGATACGATTTTTATCGAGCCTTTCCGTGCTAAAGCGTTCCCTGTAATCAAGGATTTGGTTGTTGACAGGAGTTCGTTTGACAGAATTCAACATGCAGGCGGATTTATCTCTGTAAACACTTCAGGAAATACAATCGACGCAAATACAATCCCAATTCCAAAACACGATGCCGACCGCGCGTTTGATGCCGCGACATGTATCGGGTGCGGAGCTTGTGTGGCTTCCTGTAAAAATGCTTCGGCAATGTTGTTCGTTTCGGCAAAAGTTTCACAATTCGCGTTGCTTCCGCAAGGAAAAGTTGAAGCGGCCGACCGTGTTTTAAATATGGTAAATCAAATGGACGCCGAAGGTTTCGGAAACTGTACAAATACCGGCGCGTGCGAAGTCGAGTGCCCGAAAGGAATTTCACTCGAAAATATCGCCCGTATGAACCGGGAATATTTAAGCGCAAGCATAAAATAAGAAAATCAATTTCAAAATATAAAAACGCGTCCATTAATCCGGATGCGTTTTTTTTATGGCGTTGCCTTCGGCCCGCGCTATTCGCTTCAATCTTTTTATTTTGGCAAATAAAAAGGATTTCCGCTGCTATCGCTAACGCAGAAGCAAATCCTCTAAACAAGAATTCCTATCTTTGAAGAAACCAAAATCACTTCGATGAAATCTTCTTTTTATCTTTTTCTGCTTTTCCCGGTTTTATTTTTCGGGCAAAATTACCAGCAATATGTCAATCCGTTTATCGGAACCGGCGGCCACGGACATACTTTTCCGGGCGCTACGCTTCCGTTCGGGATGGTGCAATTATCTCCCGATACACGAATCGACGGCAGTTGGGACGGCTGTTCAGGCTATCACTATTCTGACGATGTCATTTACGGATTTTCGCATACGCATCTAAACGGAACCGGCGTTTCTGACTTTGGCGACATTATGCTCATGCCAACTATGGGCGAACCGAATCTTGACAACAAAATATATTCATCAAAATTTTCACATTCAAACGAAAAAGCTTCGGCCGGATTTTATTCCGTGAAGCTCGATAAACACGATATTGATGTTGCGCTTACGGCTTCAACGCGCGTTGGTTTCCACGAATATGTTTTTAACAAAAACGGCCAGGCAAACATCATTCTCGATTTGAACCACCGCGATAAATTATTGATGGGCGAAGTACGCATCGTCAACGAAAAGACCATTGAAATCATGCGGAATAGCGAAGCATGGGCTCAAAACCAGTTCGTTTTCGCGCGCATCGAATTCGACAAACCGATGAAAATTACCAAAATCAGCAACAACGCTTTCGCGCAAGCTAAAACAACCGACACATTTTTTGCCGGAAGCTTACTCGCATTGAGTTTTTCACGCGACGTTAAAAAAGGAGAAAAAATAGCGGTCAAAGTGGCGCTTTCCCCAACCGGCTATGAAGGCGCAAAACGCAATATGTCTGAAATCAAAGATTGGGATTTTCAAAAAGTAAAAAAACAAGCCGAAGCCGCATGGAACAAAGAATTGTCAAAAATCGAAATTTCTTCAAAAGATAAAAATAAACGTACTGTTTTTTACACCGCGCTTTATCACACCATGATGCAACCAAACATCGCGCAGGATATCGACGGAAAATACCGTGGGCGCGACAATAAAGTCCATAAATCTGCGGGATTCGATTATTATTCGGTGTTTTCGCTTTGGGACACGTTTCGCGCCGCGCATCCGCTTTATACTTTGATTGATAAAAAACGCACATCCGATTTTATCAATACATTTTTAAAACAATACGAACAAGGCGGGCGCTTGCCGGTTTGGGAACTTGCTTCTAACGAAACAGATTGCATGATCGGTTATCATTCGGTTTCAGTAATGGCTGATGCAATGGCAAAAGGCATCAAAGGATTTGATTATGAAACAGCTTTTGAAGCAGCAAAATATTCAGCTATGCTTGATCATTTAGGATTGGATGCGTATAAAAAAAACGGATTCATTTCGATTGATGATGAACACGAAAGCGTTTCCAAAACACTCGAATATGCCTATGATGACTGGTGTATTGCACAAATGGCCCAAATGCTCGATAAAAAAGCAGACTATGATTATTTCATGAAGCGTTCGCAAAACTGGAAAAATACCTTTGACTGGGAAACCGGATTCATGCGCCCGAAGAAAAATGGTGGCTGGGAAAAGCCATTTGACCCGCGTGAAGTGAACAATAATTTTACCGAAGGAAATTCCTGGCAGTATTCGTTTTTTGTTCCGCAAGACATAAACGGTATGATCGAAGCGTATGGCGGAAGCCAAAAATTCGAAGCCAAACTTGATGAAATGTTCAATTCAGAATCTAAAACAACCGGCCGCGAACAAGTTGACGTTACCGGATTGATCGGCCAATATGCGCATGGTAACGAGCCTTCGCACCATATGGCCTATCTTTATAGTTTCATCGGAAAACCTGAAAAAACACAGGAAAAAGTGAATTTCATCCTCGAAAATTTTTATACAAATACACCCGACGGATTAATTGGAAATGAAGACTGCGGGCAAATGAGCGCATGGTATGTTTTGAGCTCAATGGGAATTTATGCCGTAACACCCGGAAATGGCGAATGGACGAAGATTAAACCGTATTTCGAAAAAATAAAGCTTAATCTTGAAGACAACAAACAGCTTGAAATAAGTGAAAAAGCATTAAAAGGGTATTTAGAGCCTATAGCCAGAAAAAGCAGTGCGTCTGAAATAGGCACGAATTTAAAAATCATTTCCGTTCCTGTAATTGAAGCTAACGGCAAATCGTTCAAAGATAAAATAACGATTAGATTTTCAACTCCTGTAAAAGCGGTGAAGATTTTTTACAGCATCAACGGTGAGAAATTCAATCTTTATAAAGATGATGTGGCTTTGGAAAAAACATCAACCATACGATTTTATTCCGATAATGGCTCAGGAAAAACCAGCGATACGGTTTCGGCCACTTTTTTCAAAAAGCCGAATAATTACACAATCGACATTAAATCAAAGTACAATCCGCAATACCACGCCGGCGGCCCAGAAGGTTTGATCGATGGGATTTCTGGCACGGAAAACTGGAGAAAAGGCGAATGGCAAGGCTATCAATCGCAGGATTTTGAAGCCGTAATCGATTTGCAGAAAGCCACAAAAATATCAGAAGTATCGGCAAATTTCCTTCAGGATTCACGTTCATGGATTTTAATGCCGACGAAGGTCGAATTTTTTGCATCGGCCGATAATGTAAACTTTGCATTAGTGAAAACCATCGAAAATACATTTGATCCGAAAAATACGGATTCTAAAATCATCAATTTCAAATCGGAAATAAATCCGGTCAACGCGAAATACCTAAAAGTGAAAGCCTATAATTTCGGTAAACTTCCCGAATGGCATCAGGGATTTGGAGGAGACGCGTTTATTTTTATCGATGAGATCACCGTAAAATAATCGGCATAAATCTATCCAACAGTAAAAATCTGTCTTTCAATGAAAACATTGATAATCCAAACCAATTTAATCTGGGAAAATCCAACCGAAAACCGAATAAATCTCGGGCAAAAAATCAGTTCTGCTCCTGAAGGGATTGATTTGATTGTCCTTCCCGAAATGTTTACCACCGGATTTTCAATGAACCCCGGACCGTTTGCCGAAACAATGCAAGGTGAAACGGTTCAATGGATGAAACGCCTCGCGCAGGAACAAAACCTTGCAATAACCGGAAGTGTGATTATTTCTGAGAACAATAATTTTTACAACCGGTTATTGTTTGTTTTTCCGTCGGGAGAAATAAGGACTTATGACAAAAGGCATTTGTTTTCGCTCGCCGGAGAAGATAAAATTTATACTTCCGGAAAGGAGAAATTGATTGTTGAATACAAAGATTTCAAAATTTGTCCGCTGGTTTGCTATGATTTGCGATTTCCGGTTTTTTCGAGAAATGCTGAAGATTACGATTTGCTGATTTATGTTGCAAACTGGCCAAAACCAAGGATTAACGCCTGGGACATTTTGCTGAAAGCGCGTTCGGTCGAAAATATGTGTTATACTATTGGCGTTAATAGAATCGGAATCGATGAAAACAACCATGATTATTCAGGGCATTCGCAAGCAATTGATTTTATGGGAAACAATATTGTGGAGCCACAGCAAAAAGAAGGTATTTTTATTGTACAACTTGATAAAATCAAAATGCTTGAAGCGAGAAATAAATTCGGGTTTTTAAATGACCGTGATGAATTTCAGGTAAAATAAATTATCCGCCCAGATCAAAATCCTGAACCACATCCCAATTAGACCGTACATCAAATTCGCCGGGATAATAAATTATGTCTTCGGCCTGTCGTTTCTCCAGGAAACTTCCCGGATCCCATTGTCCGTTTTTGTTTTCGTCATAAATTACCCGAAGCGAAAATTTGTTTGGTTCCAATGCATCAAAAACAATCGTCGGTGAGTTTTCTGAATATTCGGTAGCAAGTATTTTTCCTTTAGAATCGGTAAGTTCGACAATGATTGGAAACTGCCTTACGTTTTTTAGCGTTAATGTAAGATTTCCATATTCGGTAAGGCTTCCTGTTGACAGTTTGTAGGTAAGCGTATCATTTTCGCGTTCAAAAAAATCAATCATCGCACCGGGATACATACGGACAACATATTTTTCAGAAGGTTCTTTTTTAAAATCAAAATCAAGCCGCTGTTCAAATTCATTATATTTTGTGGTAAACGGAACGGCAACAGAATCTTTATTTATTAATGTCATTTTAGACTGATCAAAGCGAACTAAAGGAACGGATGGTTTTAATCCGAAAGTTTGCCTGAAACCCAGTTTTCCGCTTTTGGTAGGCGAAAAGGTCAGTGAATCTCTCTTTTGGTTCTTGAGCTTTACGGTGAAATCTTTTAAAAAATCATCTTTTGAAACAGAAATGTTTACAGAATCGGCTTTTATTGGCTTAAACCAGATATTTACAGAATCCTTATCCGGGAATCGCGTTACCAAAGTCGGAATGGTTTCATTTCCGTTTTTCATTTCCGTTTTTATATCCATCGGGTTTCCATCATAACCCATTGTGAATCGTCCGCTGGCAGCCTGAACCGGTTTTAGCGCATTGAATTTTGGAACTTCAGAAAATAATTTCAATTCATATTTTTCAGTAGTCGGAATTGTAATCGGTGTTGCATGAAATCCGATTTTATCGCTTTTTGGATCAAACTTAAAGTTGTTGCTTTTGTCTTTCAATGCGACCAAAAGGTAATTTCCGGCTTTTATGTTTTCGATTTTAAACGTAGTCGTGCTGTCGAGCGTATTGGTTATGTAGCGCGGTTTGTCTTTGTAAATGACAGAATCATTATACTTGTCATTGATTTCATAAAGCATCACATTGACAAAATTATCTGTTGCGAGTTCGCGGGCGTCTTTAATTTTTCCTTCGATGGAAAGCGAATCAATGTAGGTTCCGGTTGAAAAAACATATTTAAACTGGGATAACGGAATTCCCTCATTGTTGTCCTGGATGCTTTGCCCAAAATTAAAACTGTAAGTCGTGTTTGGCTGCAAAGTGTCTTTGATTTTTATGGTAATATACCTGCTGGCATTTGTAGGGCCAACTTCGGGGGTAATATTCATTGGCGGCGAAACGATAAGCTGCTTGTTTACATCTTTTAGTTTTACATATTCGTCAAAGTTCAATCGAATGGTTTTGCCTTCAAAATTCGTACTGAAATTTTTTGGCAGGCTTGACATCAAAACAGGCGCGATGCTGTCTTTCGGGCCACCTGTGATTGTCCCTCTTTTTGCACAGCCGGCCATTACAATAACCAATAGGATAAAAATACAGCGATAGAGTTTTTTCGACATGAAAACCGGAATTTTAAGTCACAAAATAACGATTATATTTAGTGTAAACGAAATGTTTTGTGAAAATTATAGAAAAACCATTAAGGTCAAGAATGCGACATTGCCATTGTCACTATACTTATTCTGGCTCCGGGAATTTTAAGTAATGCCAAAGCACAATTTTCCAGAGTTGCTCCGGTTGTAAGCACATCATCTATGATCATAAAATGTTTGTTATGATGGATTTCTGAAAATTCGATGTCGAAAACACTTTCAGCGCCTTTCATGCGGTCAAGCAGGTTTTTCTTAGATTGTGTTTTTGAATATATTTTCCGCAGTAAAATGTCTTCATTATATTCAATCGAAAGCTGATTTGACAACGCTTTCCCAAATGTGGTTACCTGATTAAAGCCGCGTTCGCGAAAGCGTTTTTTGTGCAAAGGAACCGGAATGATGTAATCGATCGTTTCAAAAACCGGCAGGCTCTTAAGCTCCTCGGCATACCAATTTCCCAAAAGTGTCCCGATTTCTTCACGGCCGCGGTATTTCAGGCTGTGAATCATTTCCTGGACAATCCCTTTTTTATGGAAATACAAAAATGTCGAAACGTGTTCAACGGTTATCCGGCCATAAAACTTCTGATAACCTTCATTTTTAGGATTCAGGTGAAATTGCGTCAAAGGCAATTCATGCCTGCAAACCGTACAAATTACATATTCGCTTTCAAGCAAAAAACTTTTGCAGCCGCAACAGACTTTAGGAAAAAATAAATTAATCAGGCTTTTGAAAACATTTCTCACAATCATTCGCAAATGTATAATTTCCAATAAATTACTTGATACGGAAAACCCGCAGTATTTCGTAAAATTTTATTTCAAATACGGCCCAATTATTAAATGCCGATAGTTGATTATTAAGAAAAACTTTTAATTTTGCACCACTATGGCAAAACAAGAAGATTTATTTAAGAATGTC
>CAZSDN010000129.1:0-2457 GCA_964605595.1 uncultured Flavobacterium sp.
CAGTGCCACCCGAGGCCGGTGCGACCCCGTGCGCCGACGAGATCGCGGGGATCGTACTGCGCAGCACGGGGCTACCGAACATCCCGATCAGCGGCCGTTGATAGAGTGGGCCAAATTGTTCTCGGACCAAGAAATCCCGACGTGACCGTTCATATCATGCCCGTGTACGGGACTCGGCCCGAAGCGATCAAGATGGCACCGGTAATCGCGGCGCTGGATGCTTCTGATGATCTCGCCTGCACACCAGCTGTCACCGGACAGCACCGCGACATGCTCGATCAAGTAAATCGCGCCTTCGGTATCGTTCCGAAGTTCGACCTCGACATCTTCGCGCATGGCATGTCGCTGAGCGAGGTGACGGAGAAGACCCTTAATAGACTCACGCCAGTGCTGCAATCGGAGCGACCGGACGCGGTACTCGTCCAGGGCGACACCACCTCCGCTCTCGCGGCCGGACTCGCCGCCTTCTATCAGAAGATCCCGGTGATCCACCTCGAGGCGGGGCTTCGAACGCCGTCGATCGCATCGCCGTTCCCGGAGGAGGGCAACCGGAGGCTACTGAGTCAGATCACGAGTCTTCACCTTGCACCGACCGCTGCGAGCCGCAAAAACCTTCTTCGGTTCGGCGTCAATGCCACGGACATCGTCGTCACTGGAAACACCGTGATCGACGCGCTCCTTGCAACGGTGTCGCGCGACTTGCCTTTCACCCTAAGCGCGCTTACATCGCTCGGGCACGACTCCCGGAAGATCGTTCTTGTCACGTCACATCGTCGCGAGTCCTGGGGCGCTCCGATGACACGCACGGCTCAGGCACTGGCAACGCTCGCCTCCCGGCGGCACGACGTTCTCATTGTCTTCCCGCTTCACGCGAACCCGAAGGTGCGAGCCATCTTCGAGCCCCTTCTCGCTCCCTTCGACAACGTCCTCCTCACTGATTCGCTCGACTACACAGACCTGTGCCGCGTGCTCGCATTGTGCACGTTCGTAGTGAGCGACTCCGGCGGCATACAGGAGGAGGCTCCCGCACTAGGAAAGCCCGTGCTCGTGCTGCGTGAGGATACGGAACGTCCGGAGGCCGTCGACGCCGGGACGGCCCGTCTTGTCGGCACAGATGCCGACCTCATCGTCGCCGAGGCGACAAGGCTCCTCGATGACGCGGACGCATACACATCCATGGCCCGCGCCCGAAACCCCTTCGGGGACGGACACGCGTCCGCGCGAGCAGTTGCGGCGATCCGCGCACTCTTCAATCTCGGCGACAGACTTGCCGACTTCAACTACGACGCGGCAGGCGCCGCAGGAGGCCCTGCATGAATCCCATCCGATCCGTCAATGTGGTGGGGCTCGGCTATATCGGCCTGCCCACCGCCGCAATACTCGCGACGAACGGGGTGTCGGTCCATGGCACCGACGTGAGCCCGAAGACGGTCGCAGCGGTGAGCGCGGGATCCGTTCCATTCGTCGAGCCAGACCTCGCCGGCTACGTGAGTAGCGCGGTCGAGTCCAGGATGCTGACCGCAAGTGCCGAGGTGAAGCAGTCTGATGCTTACATCATCGCCGTCCCGACTCCTTTCGCGCGCGACCACGAACCAGATCTCTCCTACATAGAGTCGGCTACTCGCACGATCGGCTCAGTGCTCAAGAGCGGGGATCTTGTCGTCCTTGAGTCGACGTCACCACCGGGAACGACCGAGAGGATCGGAGACTGGATCTCGGCGTCCCGACCCGATCTCGTCGACATCGACGGAAGGCTCACGGTGCATCTTGCACATTGCCCTGAGCGGGTCCTGCCAGGACGGATCATGGTCGAACTCGTCACGAATGACCGCATCGTGGGCGGATCCACCCCCGAGGCGGCTGAACTCGCCCGATCTCTGTACGCGACCTTCTGTGACGGAGAGATTCTCCTCACCGACGCGAAGACCGCTGAGATGGCGAAACTTGTCGAGAACTCATATCGAGACGTGAACATCGCCTTCGCCAACGAGCTTTCCATTATCTCCGACGACCTCGGCATCGATGTATGGGAGCTCATTCTCCTTGCGAACCGCCACCCCCGGGTCAACATACTCCAGCCCGGTCCGGGGGTGGGAGGCCACTGCATCGCGGTCGACCCCTGGTTCATCGTCGACTCGGCACCTTCTCTTACTCGTCTGATCCGAACGGCTCGCGAAGTCAACGACTCAAAGCCGGGGTGGGTGCTGGCCAAGATCCGCGAAGCAGTCGCGGGCATGCCGACACCGACGATCGCCGCGCTGGGGCTCGCGTTCAAGCCTGACATCGACGACCTTCGTGAGTCTCCCGCCCGCGTCATCGCGGCGGCGCTCGCAGACGAGTTCGCCGACGGCACGATCCTGGTTGTTGAGCCTCACATCGACCGACTGCCTGGCGAGCTTGCCAATCGGCGCAATGTCGAACTTACGACGCTCGAGGACGCGGCCAGCCGCGCTGACG
>CAZSDN010000129.1:2467-6843 GCA_964605595.1 uncultured Flavobacterium sp.
GCTGACGCTGTCGTGCTCCTCGTCGACCACCGCCAGTTTCGGGCGACTGGTCCTGCCTCGCTTGGCATCGACCCGGCACAAGTTCTGGACACCCGTGGAGCCTGGACGTGAGTACTGACGACGAGGTCTCGGTGAGTCTCACGTCGGGCTTTGCGCCCTCGTTCTCGTCCTTCACGCTCAGGGACACAACGATCATTGCGGAGAAAGCTGCCTGGCACGAGACGGGACTGGAGTTCGCAGAGGGTTTTACGACGCTGTTGCCGTACGACGCTCGCTCCATGCCCTTCGACGCAGTGCTAATCGCAACCGCGCCTCACGAAGTAGAAAGGTGGCTGGAGCGGCAAGGCACCGGTAGTGACGCACACCCGGGAGTGATTGTGGCTACCGCTTCCACCGCAATGAAGACTCTTGTGGGTGCGGGTGCGCCCTACTCGCTTTCGCTGGATCAACTCGTGATCGGTGATCAGGTCGTGTACGCACGATGGGTGCCGCGCCAGGATACCGACCGCGTGGATGTAGTGCTCGTTGAGGTGCTGGACACCTGGCTGCTGGAGCGTCACGCTCGGGCAAGTTGTGAGTCGGGCGAAGCCGAGGCTGCTGTCATGGACGCCCTCCTCCTCCTCGAAGGCGCATCGCAACTGGGAATGAATGACCAGATGTCCAGCGCCCTTGCTCGCGCACGCTCGAGTGAGGCAGCTCTTGTCAGATTGCGTCGAGAGCACGCGGCGTTGACTCAGAAGTATGAGAGTCTTGCGAGATCGAAGCTGGGACGGCTAACGCTTGAGTACCGATCTTGGCGCCGTAGCCGGAGGCAACCCAATGCCTGAGCCGACGATCAGAGGGAGCGGCTTGAGGGCGCTCACGGACCCGGATTACCGTCGCGAACTGATCGAGTTATACGGAGGCCGCAGGTGGGTCGCGCAGACCCGCGAACTGGACTCAAAGCCTGGCGTGAGCGTCATCATTCCTACTTACCAGGGAAGGGACAGGATTCAACCCGCACTTCAGTCGCTGGCCGCGCAGGACGTCGACCGCGAGTTGCTGGAGATCGTCGTCGTTTCGAACGGAGCGGACGATGGAGCGCGATCGTGCCATCGTCCGCTCCTTCGTGACTTCGTGGCTAACCATCGGGACATCACAACGCGCGTGCTCAGCACGCCCACGCCGAGCGCGGGGAACGCAAGAAACATCGGCCTCGCCGCGGCTAGTCGCGACTACGTCACGTTCCTCGATGACGACGACACCATCGAGCCGCGTTTCCTCTGTTCGCTTCTCGATAAGGCTGCATCGCACCGCATCGTCACCACGCGCCTCACTGATGTTTTTCCTGACGGATCAGTGGATCGTAGCAGTGCGCTGTCGGCGCGACTAGTCGCCATCGAGAATCTACCGGGCGGCGCTCCACTGGGTCGCGTCCCTGGAGTTCTGGGGTTTAATGCCTGCAAGCTGATCCCGCGGCATGTCGCCGTCAGATACCTCTATGATCCATCTCTACGGTCCGGCGAGGACGTCGCATATATGGCGAATCTGCTCGCTGAGAGTCTCACTGTGGTGTCGGCAGAAGGGGTGGATCGTGACTATCTTCGAGCTGTGCGGCCCGGATCGGTCTCTCGTCGGGATACAGACCTTGACTTCTCGGTGCTCGAACGTCTCAACGTTATTCGCCGCGTAAGCACGGTGAACGCTCTCCCGAACAACCGGCCCGGTATCGATCAGCTCATTCGGGGGCAAGCACAATTCATCGGGCGCTATCTGGCGGCCAACCCAGGCGAGCAATCTCGCGTGCGCGATGAGATCGACAAAGCACAGATCGACAGCTTCCCGTGGAATGTCGTCAACGGGCTTTCGGCCAGGGATCTCGCGTTCCTATACTGCTTCGCCCCCTTCAACGACCCGAGCGGCGTTGTGGCGGCAAAGGTGCTCGCCGACCGCGGACGCCCGGTCGACGTGGTTGCCGCCAATATGTCGAAGGTCCGGGAACGCGACCCTTCGATCGAGTCGCTGGCGAAGGAGTGGCTTGGCCGACGGGCTACGATAGCCACCACGCCTGCGTTCTCATCGTGGGAATGGATCAGCGACTGGGCGACCAAGGCGCTGGAGATCGCACACAAGTGGATGGACGCGAGGGACGAGCCCTACGAGCGGCTCTACACGCGAGCCCTCTGGGTCGGTAGCCATGTTGCGGGCGCTCTCTACAAAGCGCAGCATCCGGACATTCGCTGGAGCGCGGAGTTCTCAGATCCCCTCGGCCGCGGGATCGACGCGCAGCGTCGCGAAGGCGAGCTCATTGAGAACTCGGTAACGGTGACGTTGCGTAGCGAACTCGCACGTCGTGGAGTGGTGGTTCCCGAGAATGCGAGCCTGTTCGAGTTCGTCGAGCTTGTGACGTATGTCCTTGCCGACGAGCTGATCTTCACGAATGAGAATCAACGCGACTACATGCTCTCGCTCTTTTCAGAAGCCGTGACTGCACGGGCGCTGAAGAAGTCGACAATACGACCGCACCCTGCGCCCCAACCGAGCGCCTACTCGGCCGTCGAGTGTACATATCTACTTGCAGAAGACGTAGTCAATGTCGGCTATTTCGGCAGCTTCTACGGATCACGCACGCTGAGCGAAGTAGTCGATGGCCTGGCCGAGTTGGACGTCTCGACTCGGGATCGACTCCGTCTGCATGTCTTTTGCAACAGGCCAGAGGACTTCGAACAGCTCCTGCATGAACGAGGGCTGGCGCGGTGGGTGCAGGTCAACCCCTATCTCAACTACATGGAGTTCCTGAATGCGACGACGAAGCTCGACGTGCTCGTCGTCCAGGACGCCGTGACATCGACGACATTCGCGGCCAATCCGTTCCTTCCATCCAAGTACTCTGACTATCGTGGCTCGGGGTCAGCGATCTGGGGCATCATCGAACCTGGCTCGCCTCTTTCGACTCGCCCGCTCGACTATGTGAGCATTGCGGGAGACCGCGCGGGTGCGGCCCAGGTGTTGCGTTCTCTCGCTGGGAATTGAGATTGGAGTGCCATGCGAATACTCGACGGGCGCAGGGAACACAAAGCGATCATCGTGACAGGCATCGGCAGCAGAACGGATGATCCGTCGACCGCGCGACTCGACGAGTTCGCGTGCATTGGTATTGATGGCTGGGTCGTATCCCCTACTCACTTCGGGCGGTCCCACGATCTCGAGATGACGAACACGCCGCTCACACACTGCTTCGATCTCGCAGGTGAGTGGATGGCCGCGTTCCGGGCGCCGGATGGTGCGATCGCACTGCTCGCGGACCATTTCGGCTATGCGCAGGTCTTTTACTCGATCCTCGCCGAGGCAGATGGTAGCCGGACACTGGTCGCCTCCACGTCGTTTCGCGGAGCACTCGACGCACGCCGCGGCAGGGGACATGGGACGACGTTGCGTGAAGAGATCCTCCTCCCGCAGCTTTCCTCCCATCACAACTTCTTCGCCACGCGCTGGTCCCCAGAGACCCCAGCTGAGGGCATCCATGTACTTCCCTACGACGCATTGCTTGTTTGCTCGAAGCGCGGGCTCGCGGTCGTCAAGCGACCGGAGAGGAGTGCAACCGACCCCGACCAGCTCTTCGAAACCGGTATTGAATGGTCGTCGAAGGTAATGGATCGCGCACTGGACTCCGGTTTGCCGGTCCATCTGAATCTCTCCGGCGGCAAGGACTCGCGGGCAGTTCTAGCGCTCCTACTCGCCAGTGGTCGACACAGGGAGGTGACAGTCCAGACCTTCTCTGGCGCAGGACGAGAGATCGGGGCTTCACGAGACATCCTCGACCGCGACGCTGTGCTGGCGTCTACCCTCGTCGCGCGCTACGGAATGACTTGGCTCGATCGCTCTGGATGGGTCGAGCACGTGATAGGTCGCGAACGCTATCTTGAGTACTGGCAGGACTATCGATCAGCATCGTCCCATGAGATCAGCGAGCACGCCTCGGTGATCTCATCTCCACCCTCGATCGAGCTTCAAGGCATGGGCGGCGAGCTCTTCCGCAGCTATCTCGGCCCGACGTACCCGAAGAACTATCCCGCCTGGTGGAAGTCCGCCGGAAAGACTGACCGCTCCGTGAGGCGTGACTTCGCTGCCTTGTTCCCTGTTGTATGCCAACCAGAGCTCCTCGAGCCCGATCTGTTCGCACGTTCCCGGGAAGCATATGTGGAGGCTCTTGACTTCGCACGCGAGGGCAACGCGATCGACATGATCGACCACTCCTATTTCCAGTACCGGAATCGCGCTCACGCTGGCACCGCGGCATTCCGATCGGCAGCGAATCAGTGGTTGGTCTACCCCCTTTCGTCACCGGACTTGGTGAGGTTCTCAAGCCAGAGCGCGGGCGCTGTGCCCGACGAAGG
>CAZSDN010000130.1:0-6827 GCA_964605595.1 uncultured Flavobacterium sp.
GATTAATTCGTCTAAATTATCAGGACTTATCAATTTTACTGCTGATTTTGGAGCTGGTTTTTCAAATTTCACTGCTTTGGTTTCGCTTGGCGCCGATACCGGCTCAAGGATTGTAAGCGCTTTTGTTCTTGCAGTCATGATTCCACGCATGTTAGGAATACGAAGATCTTTCTCTTCAACCAAACCTTTTTGTCCACCAATAATTAATGGAAGCGTAGTTGAAACAGTTTCTTTTCCGCCATCAATCTCGCGTGATGCTTTTACGTTAGTTCCGTCGACTG
Source organism: uncultured Flavobacterium sp. (assembly GCA_964605595.1). Classification (GTDB taxonomy): domain Bacteria; phylum Bacteroidota; class Bacteroidia; order Flavobacteriales; family Flavobacteriaceae; genus Flavobacterium. The sequence continues at coordinate 282 of CAZSDN010000130.1, forward strand.
TCAAGCTAATGCACGAATTCAGGAAATTGTAGCCTAGAAGTCCGGCGAGCATTCCAGGAACCATTCCACCATTGTAATCCAATGATTCTTTTCCGGCGATGATTAAATCATATCCGCCGTTTTTGATCACTTCAGCAAGTTGTTTTGCTACGAAAAATCCGTCAGTTGGATTTGCGTTTACACGAATTGCTTCGTTTGCGCCAATTGCCAACGCTTTACGCAAAGTTGGTTCGGTATCCGGTCCGCCAACATTTACAACAGTAACGTTAGCACCTTGTTGTTCCTGGAACCAGATTGCACGCGTTAACCCGAATTCGTCGTTTGGATTGATCACGAACTGAACGCCATTTGTGTCAAACTCAGAATCGCCATTCGTAAAATTGATTTTTGAAGTAGTATCAGGCACATGGCTGATGCAGACTAATATTTTCATTTTTTTATATTTAGGATATGATATTCGTGGGCGAATTTACAAATATATTTTCAAAAATAAACTATGCATGCATAATAAATTTGTGTATTATATCGATTTCGTAGTGAGTATGCGATGAACGTCAAATGAATCCGTGAGGGAGTTCGTTTGACGTTCGACATTTGTCTTTCAACAAAAAAGCCGATCCTTAACGGACCGGCTTTTGCTTTTGTTTGTCAGATTATTACATCTCATTTGCTTTAATGGCAAGGTCAAGTAAGATTGCTGCGGTTTTTCCATCGCTTTTTGCGATAGCGTGAACCAATTGCTGCCCTGTTTTTTTATCGGTATAGACTTTAAAGTTTTCAATTTGCCATTGTGTGTTTTTATAAGTTGCTGGCAAAGCGTTTTCGGCAACATATTTAGGAGTTACGGCAGCACTCATAAGGCTGTTCATTGCGCCGTCAAGGATTCCGCTTTCATTTAAAAGTTTTAGGTTGTCAAGGTTTCCGGTTACGTTTTTAACGTTTCCGATACCGCCGCTTTTTACATCGCTCACGGTTTTAACAGCTTTTGTTACATTTGCTAACGAAAATGCCGATTTTACTTCGTAGGCAAATGCGAAAGTTCCCGCATTGCTTCCTTCTTTGAGTTGGATCATGTCGCCAACTTTAAATTCCTGTCCATTTGATGCCGTAAACGGATCTTCAGATTTTTTTCCTTTTACCTGAGCGAATGTTACTACAGAAACTGTCAATACTAAAAATGTGAATACTGTTTTTTTCATAATAAGAGATTTTAAATTTTTTAGAATGTTGAAAAGATTGCATTACAAAGTTGCATATTAATGTAAATGCAGGAAATACGTCATTTTACGTATTTTTATAAAGTGCCGGTTTTTAGTTTATACTATTAAATTTGAAGCTGGCGTAACCCAAATATTGATTGAATTGCATGGGAATATTATTTTAAGCCAAATTGTACGCTAACTGATTTAAAATATTTATTTTTGCTTTTCAAAAATCAGAACATACCATATTATATGAAAACGATACAATTTAGAGAAGCTATTGCCGAAGCCATGAGCGAAGAAATGCGCCGTGACGAATCTGTTTATTTGATGGGTGAAGAAGTAGCCGAATATAACGGAGCATACAAAGCTTCAAAAGGAATGTTGGATGAATTTGGAGCGAAACGTGTTATCGATACGCCAATTGCCGAGCTTGGTTTTGCGGGGATCGCAGTTGGTTCAGCAATGAACGGTTGCCGCCCGATTGTAGAATTCATGACATTTAACTTTTCTCTAGTCGGAATTGATCAGATCATTAACAATGCCGCAAAAATGCGCCAGATGTCGGCGGGGCAATTCCCGATGCCGATGGTTTTTCGCGGGCCAACTGCTTCAGCCGGCCAATTAGGAGCCACACACTCTCAGGCTTTTGAAAACTGGTTTGCCAATACTCCGGGATTAAAAGTTGTAGTTCCGTCAACGGTTTATGACGCGAAAGGTTTGTTGAAATCGGCTATCCGTGACAACGATCCTGTAATTTTCATGGAATCGGAGCAAATGTATGGAGACAAAGGCGAAGTGCCTGAAGGAGAATATACCATTCCGCTTGGTGTTGCTGATATTAAGAGAGAAGGTTCGGATGTGACAATTGTTTCATTTGGGAAAATCATAAAAGAAGCGCACATCGCTGCCGACGAACTTCAGAAAGAAGGAATTTCATGCGAAATCATCGATTTAAGAACGGTTCGCCCTATGGATCACGAGACGATTTTAAATTCGGTTAAAAAAACAAACCGTCTTGTTGTTTTGGAAGAAGCATGGCCGTTTGCAAGCGTTGCATCTGAAATTACCTATATCGTTCAGGAGCGTGCTTTTGATTATCTTGATGCGCCAATCCAAAGAATTACAACTGCCGATGCGCCGGCGCCATATTCCCCGACGTTGTTGAAAGAATGGCTTCCGAATGCATCAGACGTTGTAAAAGCAGTAAAAAAAGTTACGTATAAGAAAAACTAGTAATTAATAGGTAATAATTAAGAATGTGTCGAAAATTGTCAAATAAATTTTTTGTGCCATAATTGTTAATTATCCATTATTAATTATTAATTAGTAAGTATATTTGAAACTTCATCCGGACAAACCGCGGTGAAGTTTTTTTTATCCTATGAATAAAAGATTATTTGCCGTAATTCTGCTGTTTTTTGTAAATATAATATTGGCGCAGACGAAGGTCAGCGGAATTGTTTTAGATGAAAACAAAAAACCCATAGGTTATGCCAATGTTGCCTTTAAAGGAACTTCTGAAGGAATCATTACGAACGAAGACGGAAGGTTTTACCTCGAATCCAAAGAAAGCCGAAAAACCCTTGTCATTTCTTTTATCGGTTATACAACCCAGGAAATCCTGCTTGACAAAGCCGTTACTTATGATATGAAAGTGACTTTGCCAAACGGCGAAGAACTTAATGAAGTAAAGATTTTTTCGGGAAAAATGTCCAAAAAGAACAATCCGGCAATTGACATCCTGCGCAAAATATGGGCCCGAAAACGCAAAAACGGCTTACGCATGTTCAACCAATACCAGATGGAAAAATACGAAAAAGTTGAATTCGACATGAATACAATTGACAGCGCTTTCATGAAAAACCGTATTTTTAAAGGAATGGAGTTCATCTTTAACTCGGTTGACACATCAAGAATCACAGGAAAAACCTATCTTCCAATATTCATCAATGAAGCTTTGTCGAACGTTTATGGCGATAATGTTCGCGGAAAAGTCAAAGAAATCCTTAACGCAAATAAAAATTCTGGATTCAATACGAATCAACAGATTATTGCATTTATAAAGGATTTGTATGCTGAATATGATATTTATGACAACTATCTGAAATTCTTTGATAAGGCATTTACAAGCCCGCTTTCAAGAACCGGAATAGATGTTTACAATTATGTACTGACCGATAGCGCTTACATCGATAATAAATGGTGTTATAATATCGTATATTATCCAAGGCGGAAAAATGAGCTGACCTTCAAAGGTGATTTTTGGGTAAACGACACGACCTGGGCGATCAAGAATATTAACATGGAAGTGACCAAAAGCGCCAACATCAACTGGGTTAAGGAAATTTACATTGAGCAGGAATTTGAAGTTTTAAACGATTCGGTTTTCCTTTTGAAACGCGACTACATGATGACCGATTTTGCCCTGAACAAAAAGGAAAAATCCCGCGGCGTTTATGGAAAACGAACGACAATGTTTCGTAATCACCAGTTTGATATTGAAAAAGCGAATGATTTCTATAAAGAAGAAGTCAATTTCTATAATGATGCAGTTTATACAAAACCGGATGAATTTTGGGAAGAAAACCGTTTTGAGAGCCTCAATAAAGATGAACGCGGCATTTATAAAATGCTCGATACATTGCAAACCAACCGGAAATTCAGGCAGCTTTATGATGTCGTTTCGATTTTAGGAAGCGGCTACATCCAGAAAGGAAACTTTGATTATGGCCCAATTTTCTCCACTTTCGGATATAATGAAGTTGAAGGTTTGCGTTTGCGGTTTGGCGGGCGGACTTATTTCGGGCCAAACGATCTATGGCGCTTGCAAGGCTATGGCGCTTATGGTTTTAAGGATGATAAATTTAAATACGGGCTTTCAGGGAAATGGCTGCTCAACCGCAAAAACCGTTTGGCAATATCGGGAGGAAACCGCCGGGATATTGAGCAAATAGGAGCGAGCTTAACAACAACCAATGATGTTCTTGGAAGAAGTTTCGCATCGTCGGCGTTATTTACAAACGGAAGTAACGGAAAACTCACAAATATAAACCTGACTTCAGTGGCGCTCGAAATTGAGCCGTTAAAGAACCTGACTTTTCAATTGGGAGGCTCGTTTCGTACATTGGAATCAGCCTCTGATTCATTCAGCCTGGCTTATTATACCGATTTGACCCGCCAAAAAATAAAGAACGATATTGCGCAAACAGAACTTAATTTCCAGATTGATTATACGCCGGGCCGCAAAACAGTTGGCTATGGCGTAGAAAGGACTACCGTTGACAGCCCGTTTCCACGCGTTTTTGTAAGTTACAGCCAAGGATTGAAAGGTGTCATGAACAGCGATTTTGATTATGAAAGGATTCAGTTATATTACAAGCAACCCATGAATATCGGCGGGCTTGGAAGATTGGATGCCATTGTCGAGCTTGGAAAAACATATAGTTACATTCCGCTTGGATTAATGAGCATTGTTCCCGGTAACCAAACGTATTTTACGATTGAGAACACATTTAACCTGTTGGATTTTTATGAGTTTGAAGCCGATTCGTATGCAACAATTCAACTGCAGCATAATTTCGGCGGCCGTATTTTTTCCAGGATTCCGTTTATGCGTAAGCTAAACTGGCGTGAAACTATTGGTTTTAAAGGTGTTTATGGGACAATAAGCCAGAAAAACATCGATATCAATATTCCGTCCGGGCTGATATACCAGGCGCCCGAAGATTTTTATTGGGAATATAACGCCGGAATCGCAAACATATTTAAGGTATTCAGGATTGAGTTTGCATGGAGAGGAAGCTACATTACGCCCCAAACCAACAATTTCGGAATTAAAGGCTCGTTCGGATTTTATTTCTAAACTTTTTTGGAGCAATTTCCTGCTGTTCGCTTGTATCTTTTTTGCACAAATTTTGTTGTCATCCCAAGTGCAGTCGAGAGGCAAAAAAGGATACCGCTGCCATCAGGGCTAGGTATTTGAATATGAAAGAAGCAATCGATTTTTTAATAGCGCAGGATCCGGTTTTCCAAAGCATAATCGATGCATACGGAGTTCCTGAAATCCCCAAGCGGCCGCCGGGTTTTCAAACGTTGTCCCTGTTAATCCTTGAACAACAGGTTTCCGTCGATTCTGCAAAAGCAGCATTTTTAAAACTCCGCGAAAAAGTAACTGCTTTTGAACCCGAATTTCTTGTTGATTTATCCGATGAAGAATTCCGTGCGTGTGGAGTAAGCCGTCAAAAAACCAATTACATCAAAGGATTGGCGACTGCAATTTTGGAAAAAACACTCGACATAGAAAGCCTCGAAAATAAATCTCCCGAAATCGTCCGCGACGAACTCATCAAAATCAAAGGAATCGGAAACTGGACAATCGATGTATATTTACTGTTTTCACTTAACGCACCCGATATTATTCCGCTTGGCGATATAGCAGTAATCAATACGATTAAGGAATTGTTCGGTATTCATGATAAATCTGCTATGGAACTTCATGCTGTGAACTGGAGTCCGTATCGCTCATTTGCCACTTTTCTGCTTTGGCATCACTACCTTAATATAAGGAACCGTAAGATTACCTATATCTATTAAGCAAATCTTTAAAACAATATTTCTGAGAGATATTGTTTATTGTTAATGTTTTGTTACTTTTGCAGGCGATTAAATTAAGAACAAAAATTATACTTATGGAATCATTCATGATTTATGTGCCTATAGTAATGGCAATCATTGGTCTTCTGTTCATGTGGACAAAAAGAGCTTGGGTTTTAAAACAAGATGCCGGAGATGGTAAAATGAAAGAAATTTCAGATTACATTTATGAAGGTGCGTTGGCTTTCCTAAAAGCAGAATACAAATTATTGACGTTTTTCGTTATTGGTGCAAGTGTTATTCTTGCCGGAATTTCTTTCATAGTTCCTACAACGCACATATTGATAGTAATTGCGTTTGTTTTCGGAGCTATTTTCTCTGCTTTGGCGGGAAATATGGGTATGAAAATCGCAACAAAAACAAATGTTAGAACAACTCAGGCAGCTCGTACAAGTTTGCCACAGGCTTTGAAAGTTTCTTTCGGCGGTGGAACTGTAATGGGTCTTGGAGTTGCCGGTCTTGCCGTTTTAGGTTTGACGGCATTCTTTATATTTTTCTTCCATTTCTTTATGAATGGTGTTTGGGAATCAACAACAATTGACGGAATCACAAGAACTCCATCTGAATTAATGACAATCGTTCTTGAAACATTGGCCGGTTTCTCTCTTGGAGCAGAATCTATCGCTTTGTTCGCTCGTGTTGGTGGTGGTATTTATACAAAAGCTGCTGACGTTGGTGCTGACCTTGT
>CAZSDN010000131.1:0-3188 GCA_964605595.1 uncultured Flavobacterium sp.
GATGCCGGATAGTATTGCAAAATTTGAAGTTACCGGCGACGATTCATTCATCTTTGGATTAAAAGGCATGCCTGAAATTAAGCTTAAGATGAAAGATAAAACTCCAAATTCTAAAATAATTTTAGGTGCAGCGAGTGATAAGCTTCCGTTTACGCTTACGGCAGAAATCAATTCAGTTTCTGAAAATTCTTCTGAAGTTCAGTTGTTTTTTGAAGGCGAATTCAATGCAATGATGGCAATGATGGTTAAAGGTCCAATCAGCAAATTTATTGAAACGCTTGCAGGAAATATGAGCAAACTGTAATCAATACAGCATTTGAATTTCCTTTATTCCGTAAGGTTTTACACTATCGTCTTCCAATTGCAGAAGTAATTTTCCGTCATTGGACACATCATTAATTATTCCCATAAATCTTTTCCCATTCTGATCTTCAAAAGGCATCGGAATTGATTTTTTGAAAAGTAAATTCTTGTATTTTCCCCAAAGAAGTTTTTCGTTTCCGTTTTTTAAAAGTGAAACGTTTATTTGGATTTTTTCTAGTATTTTATCCAGAAGAATTTCTTTGTCAAAATCCGTTTTCATGACAATAGATAACGATGACGCTTTTGGCAGATTTTCAAAATCCGATTGATTAACATTGAGCCCGAAGCCAACAATGGAATGAATTTCTTCCGAATTCTTGACACTATTTTCAATGAGTATGCCACCTATTTTTTTAGCATCTGACATAATGTCGTTTGGCCATTTTATTGAAAGTTTCGGAATTTGATACGTTTCTAAAGCTTCAATTATTGAAACTGAAACGGTTACGTTCAAGTCGTAAATCTGTTTAAGATCCGACAAAACATCTTTGATTAAAATACTAACCGTCAAGTTTTTACCCGGATCAGAAATCCATACGGAGCCCATTTGGCCTTTACCTTTTTTCTGGCTTTCGGCAGTAACAACAGTGAAGTTTTCTATAGTTTCATTTTTGGCTAACGCTTTCAGGAAGTCGTTGGTCGAATCTATGGCATCGAGTTTGATTATCCGCATGGAAATTAAAGAAAATTAATCTTGTGTTAAGGTTCAAAATTAATGACAAATTTTGGTAACTTTGCTGACTTACATAAAAAATTTACATGGCTAAAAAAACGATAAATAATGATGATTTATTAGCAAATATCATTAAAGGGATTGAAGAAGTAAAAGGAAATGATATTGACATTCTGGACTTAAGAGAAATTGATAATTCTGCCTGTGATTATTTCATCATCTGCAACGGAAACTCTAATACTCAGGTAAACGCCATCGTAAATTCTGTACAAAAAACCGTATCCAAAGAACTTAAAGACAAGCCCTGGCATGTTGAAGGCGCAGAAAATGCCGAATGGGTTTTGATGGATTATGTGAATATTGTTGTACACGTTTTCCAAAAACACATCCGCGAATATTACAATATTGAAAGCCTTTGGGGTGATGCAAAAATCACTTCAATCCACAATAAATACTAAAAGAATCAGAAATATACATGGCTAAAGATAAAAATCCAAATCCTAAAAAAATAAACATAAATCCGTTATGGATTTATGGCGCTGTTGGTGCAATTTTATTCTTCGTATGGTTTTCAGGAAGTGCTACTTTGAAAGACCCGTCTAAGATTTCAACTTCAACTTTTAACGAATACCTTGACAAAGGATTGATCGAAATGGTCATTGTTCACGACAAAACCGAAGCCGAAATATACCTTACCAAAGAAGCATTGAAATTGCCTGAATTTGAAAAAGTTTCAAAAGATGTATTCGGGAATCCAAGTATCGGCCCAAATTTTTATCTTGAAAATATTGCAAACGATGAGCTTTTCCAGAAAAAACTTGAAACTGCAAAAGACCAGAAAAAAATAAAGAACTATAATTATTTGTCAAAAAGCGGCTGGAGTGAATTTATTCAGCTGATCCTTCCATTTGTTATCATTTTAGGTTTATGGATTTTCATTATGCGAAGAATGACCGGTGGTGCTGCTGGCGGTGGTGGCGGACAAATTTTCAATATCGGAAAATCCAAAGCAAAGCTTTTCGACGAAAAGAACGACATCAAGACCACTTTTAAAGACGTCGCCGGTTTAGAAGGCGCCAAAGAGGAAATCCAGGAAATTGTTGAATTTCTCAAAAACCCTGAAAAATACACTAACCTAGGAGGAAAAATTCCTAAAGGCGCATTGCTGGTCGGGCCTCCGGGAACAGGAAAAACCTTATTGGCAAAAGCCGTTGCCGGCGAAGCTAAAGTTCCGTTTTTCTCATTATCGGGTTCAGATTTCGTTGAAATGTTTGTGGGAGTTGGTGCTTCACGCGTTCGTGATTTGTTCAAGCAGGCAAAAGAGAAATCGCCGGCAATTATCTTTATTGACGAAATTGATGCGGTAGGAAGAGCACGCGGAAAAAGTAACATGTCGGGCGGAAATGATGAAAGAGAAAACACGCTGAACCAACTTCTTACAGAAATGGATGGATTCGGTTCAAATTCAAATGTAATTGTACTTGCCGCTACAAATCGCGCCGATGTTCTTGATAAAGCATTAATGCGCGCGGGGCGTTTTGACCGCCAGATATTTGTTGACCTGCCAGACATTCGTGAGCGTAAAGAAATTTTTGAAGTACATCTGGCTCCATTAAAAAAGATAGAGGAATTGGATACCGATTTTCTGGCAAAACAAACACCAGGATTTTCAGGTGCCGACATTGCGAATGTATGCAACGAAGCTGCTTTGATTGCTGCAAGAAATAATAAAACTGCCGTTGACAAACAAGATTTCCTTGATGCCGTTGACCGTATTGTTGGCGGACTCGAAAAGAAAAATAAAATCATCACGGCCGAAGAGAAAAAAGCAATCGCAATTCATGAAGCCGGACATGCGACTGTGAGCTGGATGTTGGAACATGCCGCTCCGCTTGTAAAAGTTACGATCGTGCCAAGAGGGCAAAGTTTGGGAGCCGCTTGGTATCTTCCTGAAGAAAGGCAAATTGTAAGGCCCGATCAAATGCTTGATGAAATGTGCGCTACAATGGGCGGGCGTGCTGCTGAAAAAGTTACTTTCAACAGAATATCCACCGGCGCATTGAGTGATCTTGAAAAAGTAACACGACAGGCACGGGCAATGGTAACCATATATGGCATGAACGGTACTATTGGCAATGTATCTTTCCATGAT
>CAZSDN010000131.1:3198-6739 GCA_964605595.1 uncultured Flavobacterium sp.
CATCAGGGCAGAGCGAATACAGTTTTTCAAAACCATATTCGGAAGCTACTGCAAATGTCATCGATAAAGAAATTTCAGATTTGATCGAAAGCCAATACGAAAGAGCAATAAAAATCCTTGAAGAAAACAAAGACAAGCTAAACCAGCTTGCCGACATTCTGATTGACAAGGAAGTAATTTTTAAAGACGATTTGGAAGCCATCTTCGGAAAAAGGCCATTCGATAAAAATTTGCAGGAAGAAACTTCACTATAATATTTTTTCCTTACTTTTTTATAAAAATCTTAATTCAAAAAAACTTTTGAATTAAGATTTTTTTATCTTTGGTGAATTCCAGATTACAATTTAGCAATCGAACCATTATATGAGTCTTTTTAAAAAAATTTTTGGCACGGGTAATGATGCTTCCGACGAAGATAAGGAAAACGACATTAACTCAATTTCCTCCGAGAATACTCCTATTGACGAGTTGTTCACGCTAAAGTTCCGGAAAAATGGCGGTAAGTTTTTATATTGTGAAAATTTATCCGAAGTAAAAGAGCACTTTGAAGATATACTCGAAGAAAACGATTGGTTTGAAAGTGAAGTGATGTGTTTTGAACCCAAGCTGTACAGTATGCTTGATGAAAACAAACTAAATTATAATAAACCAGAAAATCCAAAATTTTTGTTGGCGAGTTGTGAAAACCTCATTGCCGATGAAGGTTCCATCCTTTTTTCCTCAAATCAAATCAAACAGAACAAACCACAGGAATTACCTGCAAACATTATCGTTTTAGCCACTACAAGCCAGATCGTCGAAAGCAAGAGCGACGGCCTCAGGCAAATTAAAAAATGCTACGAAAAAGATTATCCGACAAATATTACTACGATTAAATATTTTGAAAAAGCCAAAGATGAAGATTTTCTGCACTACGGAAGCGTAGCCAAGAACCTTTATTTGTTGCTTCTAGAAGATCTTTAAGATGAATGAAACGTTAAAGAGAGCACTATCTGGCGCTGTTTACATCCTTTTATTGATAGCATCAATTTTATATTCTACTGAAAGTTTCTTTATCTTATTCGGTATATTCCTTTTGGTCGCTGTTTTTGAATTTTGCAGTTTAGTCAATCTCAACAAAATAATCCCTTTATTTCTTTGTGCTGCTTTATACGGTTATAGCAGTTATTTGATGTTCAATAAAATCCATATCGAAAATTTAGATATTATCCTGCTTGCAGTTACGTTGTTGGTTTCAACTACCTGCATCATATTTCTGTTCAGCAGCAATAAAGATAAAATCGGTACATTTCCTGCTTATTTTTACCTTATCGGATATGTCATTCTTCCGTTTATCATGATTACGAAAATTACCGCAATGGGAGAATTCAATTCTGACAGTTCGTATACGCTAAAAACATACAGCCCAAAGATTATCCTTGGCGTATTCATCCTGATATGGACAAACGATACATTTGCTTATTTAGTTGGAAAATCCATAGGTAAGCATAAATTATACGAAAAAATTTCGCCTAAAAAGACAATTGAAGGTTTTATCGGAGGTGTTGTATTTTCTATACTTGCCGGGTTTTTAATTTCAAAGTTTTATATCAGGCCAAACCCGATTTATCTTGAAAAATCAATCCTTATCTGGACAATAATTGCTGTGATCGTCAGTCTTTTTGGTACAATTGGCGATTTGATCGAATCAAAATTCAAACGGATTGCCGAAGTAAAAGACAGCGGAAAAATCATGCCCGGACACGGAGGCATTTTAGATCGCTTAGATAGTGTTATATTTGTAGCACCTTTTATATTTTTGTTTTATCAGATATTACCTTTTATAAAATTTTAAACTATGTTACATTTTCATAAAGAAGGCGCAAAGATTATTTTGGTTTCCTGTTTTATTACGGTTTTAGTCGTTTTGTTGTCAGACCATTTTATTCCGGATTTTTGGCTTAAAAAAGTGATACAGGTATTTTCATTGATCTTCCTGATTATCATCCTGCAGTTTTTCAGAAACCCGAACCGTGCAATTACCGCAAATGACAATTACATAACAGCACCTGTTGATGGAAAAATCGTAGTCATCGAAGAAGTTTATGAAAGTGAATATTTCAAAGACAAACGCCTTCAGGTTTCAATTTTCATGTCGCCTATTAATGTACACGTAACACGATATCCGGTTAGCGGGCGTATCAATTTCAGCAAATACCATCCGGGGAAATTCCTCGTGGCATGGCATCCAAAAGCCAGCGAAGAAAATGAAAGAACAACTATCGTTGTCGAAAATAAAGTATTTGGAGAAGTTTTATACAGGCAAATTGCTGGAGCTTTAGCAAAAAGAATCGTGAATTATGCTAAAGAAGGAATGCAGGTTCAGCAAGGCGAAGATGCCGGATTTATCAAATTTGGCTCACGTGTGGATTTGTTCCTGCCAATCGGAACCGAATTAAATGTAAAGCTGAATCAAAAAGCAATCGGTAACAAAACAATTATTGCCGCAAAATCATAAATGGCCGAAAAGGATTTAGATACACAATTTAAGGAAGCCGTAGAAATCGCTTCAGAAATGACGCAGTCGTCACTTCCTCAGGACGTACAGCTCCGTTTGTATGCCTTTTACAAACAGGCCACTTTTGGTAATGTCGAGTATAACAATCCTGGCAGTTTTGATCTTCGGAATGCTTTTAAAATCAATGCATGGATGCAAATCAGCCACATAAGCGCCGACGAGGCAAAACAAAATTATATTGAAATTATCAACTCATTGATAAAAAAATAAGTTCATATATTATGAGAATCGCACATATTGCTTCAGGTCTTATTTTAATTTTGGCGCTTCAGTCGTGTAATGAAAAAAAACTTACTGAAGTAGTTGAAGTTCCGCTCCCGGCAAAAAATGAAAAATTCTCTATCGGAAACCCTGATGACGTTAAAGCTGATGAAGGCCCGTTTGAAATGATGAAACTGCCTTATGCCTATGATGCTTTGGCTTATGGCGGAATCGATGCCATGACTATGGAAATCCATTATTCAAAACATTATCTCACATATACCAATAATTTTAATAAAGCGATAATTGGTACCGAACTGGAAAAATTATCTATTGACGAAATCCTGAAAAAAACCACAGCCGATAACGCTGTTTTACGTAACAATGCAGGCGGATATTATAATCATGGGATTTTTTGGGAATCAATGGGGCCAAAATCAGATGCCGTTCCGACCGATACATTAGCAATGGCAATCAATGCCGATTTTGGTTCATTAGAAGACTTTAAAACACAGTTTGAGAATATTGCAACCAAGCAGTTTGGTTCAGGATGGGCTTGGCTGATTGTTGACAAAAACGGAAAATTGCAAATTACTTCAACTCCAAATCAAGACAATCCTTTAATGCCGGGAGTTTTAATTCCGGGAAAACCAATTTTGGCATTGGATGTTTGGGAGCATGCTTATTATCTGAACTATCAATACAAGAGAAAAAATTATATTGATGCTTTCTTTAAAGTTGTCAATTGGAAAAAGGTTAGCGAGAAATATGAAGAAGCAATAA
>CAZSDN010000132.1:0-6466 GCA_964605595.1 uncultured Flavobacterium sp.
AAAATTCCGAATGGAGCAAAAACCTGGAAATAACATGGAATAACGGCGAATTGGTTTTGGATTCAAAAAACACGAATTATTCATACGGAAGCTTACAGCGAATCTTGCGCAAAGGCCTAAAAACAATCGGTTATGAAAGAATCCGGCAAATGCAGAATATTCTGGTTCTGGGTGTAGCCGGCGGCAGTGTCATCAAAACTCTGGTCGATGAAATAGGTTTTAAAAGAAAAATTACCGGAGTAGATATTGATGCCGACGTTATCGAAATTGCAAATAAATATTTCAAACTCAATGAAATCCCGAATCTTGAAATAGTGATTGACGACGCATTTGAATTTGTACTCAAAACGAAAGAAAAATACGACCTCATCCTCATTGATATTTTTCAGGATACTACGATGCCGAATTTCCTTTTTGAAGCTTTTTTTATGCGAAGGATTGGCTATCTGCTAAATCAGAACGGAATTTTGTTGTTCAACACCATGCTTTTAAATCCGGATAATGATTCCAGAAATCAGGCATACATAAATGAACTCCGGTCGTTAAATTTCAAAACGACTGTAATACCGCGTGTCGAGCAACATAACGAGTTGATCATTGGTGAAAAGAACTAAAGCATTTTCCTTGCTTTTTCAAGATCTTCAGGCGTATCGATCCCTATGCCGACATGTGTCGTTTCGACCATCTTAATTCGTTTGCCAAATTCTAGATAACGTAATTGTTCCAGTTTTTCAGAAGCTTCGAGTGATTTCATCGGAAGGTTATAAAAATCAAGCAATGCCTGTTTCCTGAACGCATAAATCCCAATATGCTGGAAATAACGCACGCCAACGTTTTTTTCTCTTGGATATGGAATTACCGAACGTGAAAAATACAAGGCAAAACCATTCTGGTCAACAACAACTTTTACGTGGTTTGGGTTATTGATATCGTCTTCATTGGTAATTTCACGCATTAATGATGCTAAATCGACTTTGTTTTCAGTATCATTCCGGAAAACTTCAATTACATCGGCCAGCGGTTCTTTGTTGATAAAAGGCTCGTCGCCCTGTACATTCACCACAATATCGACATCAATATTTTCGACAGCTTCGGCAATTCGGTCGCTTCCTGATTCGTGTTCCTTTATGCTCATAATTGCCTTTCCTCCATTTGATATAATCGTATCATAAATCAAATCTGAATCTGTGACAACAAATACATCGTCAAATAACCGGGTTTCAACTGCCGCTTGATACGTTTTCAGAATTACGGGTTTCCCGCCTAAATCCTGCATCAGTTTTGCCGGAAAACGTGTGGAAGCATAACGTGCCGGAATGACTGCTATTATTTTCATCTGCTTGTGATTTTTGTGCTAATTTACTTAGTTTTCATATTTCTTCGGCAAAATCCTCATCTTTAAAACCAATCAGGTACAATTTGCTTTTTGCCCGTGTAATTGCGGTATAAAGCCAGCGTACATAATCACGCGTTATTCCGTCGGGCAAATAAGGCTGTTCTATAAAAACCGTATCCCATTGCCCGCCCTGCGATTTATGGCAGGTTATCGCATAAGAAAACTTTACCTGGAGCGCGTTGAAATATTCGTTTTCTTTTACTTTCTGGAATTTTCGGTATTGCGAACGTTCGTCTTCATAATCGAGCATCACTTCCTGGTACAATTTGTTGGATTCTTCATAGGTAAGCGACGGCGATTCACTGATAATTGTATCGAGTAGCAAAACGGTTTCAAACGGAATCTGTTTCGGATAATCGACCATGCGGATTTTCACTTTTGCAAACCTGAATCCGTATAGTTCCTTTATGCTGAAAATTTCAAGTATTTCGATAATGTCTCCATTTGCAATAAATGTCGCTTCGTCGGTTTCCTTGAGCCAGAAATAATTATTCTTGACTACCATCAGGAAATCGCCAGTTGAAAGCTCGCTTTCCTTATCAAGGATTTTAGAACGGATTTGCTGATTGTATTGATTTGCCCGTTTGTTTGAACGAACGATAAACGCCGTGTCTTCAATGCTATAATTCCCATAAGCAGAATGAATCGCATCCTGGATATCATAACCGTCGGACAATCGGACAATATCGTTAAAACCGTTTAAGGAAAATTTGAATTCCTCATAAAAATCCTCATTGAGCATTTCCCGTAGTTCTGTCGCATTATATAAAATCCCCGAGTTTTCTTCCTGCCGCATGACTTCATCCAGTTCAATATGATGAATTTCTTTGTCATAATGAACAGCCAGCGACTTTATGTCCAATGCCGGTGAAACATCCAGATTAACCGGCGGCAACTGAGCCGTATCGCCCAAAAGTATCATCTTGCAATTACTTCCCGAATAAACATACGAAATCAAATCGTCAAGCAATGAGCCGTTTGCATACAACTTGCTTTCAGAATTCGTGTCTGAAATCATCGAAGCTTCATCAACGA
Source organism: uncultured Flavobacterium sp. (assembly GCA_964605595.1). GTDB lineage: Bacteria > Bacteroidota > Bacteroidia > Flavobacteriales > Flavobacteriaceae > Flavobacterium. The sequence goes on from CAZSDN010000132.1 coordinate 2,432, forward strand.
TAAAAATCGTGTTTTTATACTTGTTCTGCTGTAATGTAAATGAAACGCCGCCGCCGCTTTTCTTTGGAAAATAAATTTTCTTATGTATCGTAAACGCGGGTTTTTGGGAATAATTTGAAATCACTTTTGCAGCCCGGCCTGTTGGCGCCAGCAAAACATACTTTTTATTTATTGCTGCCAGGCTGTTTACGATAGTTGAAATGACTGTTGTTTTTCCGGTTCCGGCATATCCTTTTAGTACAAATATTTCATTTGCATCAGTATTGGTAAGGAATTGCGCTATTTGCTGGAAAAAAATTTCCTGCTTATGAGTAGGCTGAAAAGGGAAACTTTGTGTGAGAAAAGTATAAAACTGACGCGCGCTCATTAAAATCATTTGATGCAAAGTACGGAAAGAATTTGATAGCAAACAGTATTTTTATGAAGCTTAAAAACATTCATCAAAAAAATTGTAAGTTTGCCGGTATCATAATCAATCCATGTCTGTCCGTACCAACATTGCAGAAAAAAAATACCGGAAATTATCTTTAAAGGTAAATCCCGAAGGTTTTTCGTATGCAATTTTTGATACGTTAAACCATCGTATTTTGGCAGCCGAAGAAGTAAATTTTGGCATTTCGGCGAATGCAAATAAAGTCGACGAGCAGTATTTGAAAGCTTTCCTCGATAATCGAGAGCTCACCAAAACATATGACGATGTTGTCGTGCTACATGAAAACAGCCTGAATGCTTTTGTCCCGCAGGCTTTGTTTGACGACGAATTGGCCGGAAGCTATCTTCAATACCATACGAAAGTTTTTGAAACTGATTTTTTTGCATTCGACACAATTGATAATTATGAGATGAATAATGTTTACATTCCGTTCGTACATATAAACAATTGCCTGATTGACCAATTCGGGCCGTTTGATTACCGGCATGCCAACAGCGTTCTCGCAACAAAACTGCTTGATTTGTCACGCAATGTGGAGGAAAAGCAAATCTTCGCGCATTTTGAAAAAACACATTTTGAACTGGTCATCGTACAAAACCGGAAACTGTTGTTTTTAAATTCTTTTGAATATACTACTGCGGCCGATTTTATTTACTACCTGCTTTTTACGGCTGAACAGCTAGACCTGAATCCCGAATATTTCAAATTACAATTGCTTGGAACAATTTCCGAAGAAAGCGAATTATTCAAATTGGCGTATAAATATGTTCGGAATGTTTCAATGCTCGATGTTTCTGATTTACAGCGCAGCAATGAATTCTCAGCAGAAAAAAACCGCAGGAACTTTATACTTTTCAACTCATGAGGATCATTTCAGGAAAATATAAAGGAAGACGCATCAGTCCGCCGAAAAACCTGCCTGTTCGCCCAACAACCGACATGAGCAAGGAAGCTTTATTTAATGTTTTGAACAATCATTTCAATTTCAGCGGGCTAAAAGTTCTGGATTTATTTGCCGGAACCGGAAATATCAGCTATGAATTTGCTTCACGCGGAAGCGATAATATTACAAGTATTGACGGTGATTTTGGCTGTATAAAATTCATAAAACAAACAGCAGCCGAATTTGATTTCAATATTGCCGCGATAAAAAGCGACGTATTTGCATTTCTGGATAAAAGCAATGCTTCGTATGATATTGTTTTTGCCGATCCGCCCTACGGATTAGACCAACAGGCATTTGAACGCATCGTAACAACAGTTTTCGAAAAAGATATTTTAGAAGAAGACGGCATGATGGTCATTGAACATTCCAAGTATACGAAAATGGATCATTTGATGCATTTTTCATTTCAGAAAAGTTATGGCGGCTCGTTTTTTTCGTTTTTCGAAATTGCAACCGAAGAAAGCGACGAGGATGATTTGGATGGTGAAGAAGAATAAATCCTATTCTGATTTTGCCCAATTGATCCAATCCTTTGCCACTTTATCCCAATTATATTCATCAAAATTCGGTTTTCGGTTTTCATCAACCGGAAAATAATTGTGTTCTAAATTCTCATAATCGATAAATGTGATATTCGATTTATTTTCCCGGATCGCTTCCATTCGGAATAGATTATTATATGTCGCCGACCAATCTTTATCGCCATAAGTCACTAAAACCGGGATTTCCAGTTCCATCAGGTTTTCTTTCTGCGGAAGCGAAAAACTATAAGCCGCTTTATAGGAATCGCCTTTTAAAATGTTTATTTCATTAGAATTTGCGACAACCGTTTTCCAATAGTTCATTGTTTCGGATTCATTTCCTTCAAAACGGCTTTGCTCTAAAATGCTCATGATCCTGCCAAATGGATTTCCTCCTGAATAAATCAATTGTGTGATCTTTTTGTTTATTGATGCCATTTTCGCAGCAATGGTGCTTCCTTCCGAATGCCCGGCGACAAGCAGTTTCGACGTTTTAACCCATCGCTCCTTGAATAATTGCTTCAGGATAAAATTATTCCGGAAAACATAATAGTCTAGATAATTCCGTTCGATATAACCTTTTGGCGGAATTTCATTTTCAAAATCCTTAAAAAACATGAAATCACGCCCGAGCTTATTTACATTCGCAATAACCGGAATAAAAGGTTTGGAGATAATTGCAATGTGAAAATCGTCAAGAAACGGCATTTCATCAAAAGGCAATGTTCCGTACAAACCTTTCTCATCATATTTCACAACCGGCTGCGGAAGGCTTCCCTGGCAAAACAGGAACAAAGGTTTGGGAAGCCGCTCCTCGCCTTTTTTAGAAATAACGATTACATCTACAGGATCGTTCTGGTATTTGAACTGTAAATGGCGATAACCGAAATCTTCCGGAATCTTTTGTGCGCTTGCGTAAATTTTAGAAACTAAAAACATAACGAGCAGGATTTTGGTTTTGATTTTAATTGATTGATTTGATGATTGAAACCGGCATTGCAAATTTGCAGGCAATTTCCTGATGCATAAGTTAATCGTAGGTTAATGCAGCGTTAATGTGCAAATTATAGGATAAATGCTTTATTTTTGGACGGAATTTTGAACCAATGAAACAGAAAATCAATTTACTTATCGCTTTTTCCGGAATCGTTTTGATCGCGCTTTCGGTGATGCAATATTATTTGGTTAAGACGACTTACGATTATAAAGTTGAGCAGTTTCGTACGGAAGTAAAAGAGAAAATTGCGAATATCACGAATGATTACAGCGACATTGATTCGACAATTTTCAATAAGAAAGACATATTATACAAGCAATTGGCCGCAAATTACATTGCTGATAAAGAAGTGCGTTTCCACGTTCGGAATATTTTACTCCAGAATGAATTTAAACACGAGCTTACACAAAAGCTAAAAACCGAATTCCAAAAGGAAATCCCGGAAATGGAAATTGATTTCGCAATTGTGCTGAACAAATTCGTGCTTTATGACAATGCGAAAGCCGCCGATACGATTTTTGCCGAAAAACCGGTAATTGAAAATACGCTTTATGGAAATTTAGCTTCATTGGACAATGCATTTTTAGTACGCAATTATGTTGGAACAACGAGCGGAAATGCTTTAAACTCTAATTTTAAACTATTAACTGAAGATACATTATATGTTTCAGTTGCCGGTTGGGAACAGATTATTTGGAAAAGAATGACCATGATCCTGGTTTTTGCGTTGTTTTCAATCCTGACATTGATTACACTTTTTGTCATTGCAATTAAAGCCCTGATCAAGCAGAAAAAAGTAAGCGATGTAAAAACCGATTTCATCAATAACATTACGCACGAATTAAAAACGCCGCTTACCACGCTTTCGGTTTCGACAAAAATATTGGGAAGAAAGGAAATTCGTGAAAATGACGAAGTTTATAATTCAGTTCTTGACACAATAACGCGTCAAAATAATCGCCTTCAAAATCTTATTGACCAGGTGATGACCAATTCACTTGGTTTTGAGGAAATCGAATTACAGAAAGAAAAAATTTCGGTAAACCATTTTCTATCCGGAATCATTGAAGATTTCAAAATCGCCTTTCCAAATGTTACCGTTAATACTAACCTTTCTGTTGAAAAAACGAAATTAACG
>CAZSDN010000133.1:0-6408 GCA_964605595.1 uncultured Flavobacterium sp.
TATCTGATAAACAAAATATACAATACTAATTTTTAGAAGCTTTTTCCTGCTGTTTGCTCTATCTTTTCATTTTTAAAGAAAAAATAAAAAGGATGCCGCTTCCATCAGGGCTATAAACAAAACCTGAACATGAATACAACCCAACAAGAAACCGCGCAAAAGAAACCATCACTTTTAGCAAACCTAACATTCCAGATACTGATTGCAATGGCACTCGGAATCGTACTCGGAATTTTCGTCCATGAAAATTATGCCGCCGAAGCAGCAAAAGAGTTTAGCGGTTACATAAAAATGCTCGCAACCATTTTTATCCGTTTGGTGCAAATGATTATTTCACCTTTAGTATTCTCGACTTTAGTCGTCGGAATTGCTAAACTTGGCGACATAAAAGCCGTAGGAAGAATAGGAGGAAAGGCGCTTGGCTGGTTTTTCACAGCATCGTTCATCTCTTTATTGATAGGGCTTTTTTGGGTTAATATCCTTGAGCCTGGTGTTGGACTTAATTTATCGGATGTAGATTTGTCAACCGCTTCTGAAGTAACCGAAAAAACACAAAATTTCTCAGCACAGAATTTCATAGAACACATCATTCCGAAAAGTGTTTTTGAAGCAATGGCAACAAATGAGATTCTGCAAATTGTAATATTTTCGATTTTCTTCGGGCTTGCCGCAGCATCCATGGGAGATTATGCAAAGCCTGTAGTAAACGGACTTGACAAAGCTTCTCACATCATTTTGAAAATGGTAAATTATGTAATGAAATTCGCGCCGCTTGGAGTATTCGGGGCAATTGCCGGAGTTTTTGCAATCCGGGATTTTAGCGACCTGTTACTGACATACGCTAAATTTTTCGGTTCATTTATGGTTGGGATTTCTTCTTTATGGATTGTATTGCTTTTAGTTGGTTACTTGTTTTTAAAAGGGCACATGACCACACTTTTAAAACGGATCGCAAGTCCTTTAATAATCGCTTTCGGGACAACAAGCAGCGAAGCTGTATTTCCAAAACTTACTGAAGAACTGGAGCGTTTTGGCGTAAAAGACAAAATCGTTTCTTTCATGCTGCCGCTCGGCGATTCATTCAACCTTGACGGAAGTATGATGTACATGACTTTTGCAAGTATTTTTATAGCCCAGGCTTATGGGATTCCGTTGGATATAGGTACGCAAATGACCATGCTTTTGGTTTTGATGCTTACCAGCAAAGGAATTGCCGGAGTTCCAAGGGCAAGTTTGGTAGTTGTTGCGGCAACCTGTGGAATGTTCGACATTCCGGTTGAAGGAATTGCTTTGATTCTTCCAATCGACCACTTTTGTGATATGTTCAGGAGTGCTACTAATGTATTAGGGAATGCATTGGCAACTTCAGTTGTTGGAAAATGGGAAAAAGAGTAGTTAATTAACTAATTATTATGAAAAATTAAGTTTCGTTGCATTGGAGATATGCATTTTTTTAATAGCTTTACGGCATTAATTAAAAAACCATTTATTATGAAAAGAATTTTACTCATTTCGGGCTTACTATTAAGCTCATTCTTTCCTGCGAATGCACAGATTTTTCAGGAAGACTTTAATAACAATGCAACATTAGCCGGATGGACTCTGCATAATGTTGATGGAAAAACTCCTTCTACTGCTAATCCAAATTATAATGCTATTTTTGGAACATCTGCATGGAAAGTTGTTACATGGAATTCTGATCCAGGAAATCCAATTGTATCTACTACTTCTTGGTTCACTCCAGCGGGACAAGCTGATCGTTGGTTGGTAACTCCTCAAATTACTTTGCCAATCTTAACTGCTGGAAACACTATTAAATTAACATTTGATGCAAAATCTATTGAAACAAGTGTTCAATATCAGGATGGTTACACTGTTTATTTATCAACTACTGGAACTGCTGTAGCTGATTTTACAACTACTCTATTAACAGTCCCAGCCGAATCAAATGTATGGCAACCAAAAACAGTTGATTTGACTTCGTATGCAAGCGCTTCTACCACTAAAAACATCTATTTAGCTTGGAGAAATAATAATAACGACAAGAATATATTGCACATAGATAATGTAAAAGTTGCTATTCCATCTTCTTGCGTACAACCAACTGCTTTGGTTAGCAGTGCTGTAACTTCAACTTCAGCTACAGCTTCATGGACAGCTCCTGCTACAGCTCCTGCTTTAGGATATGATTTTTACATGAATACAACGAATGTTACACCTACTGCCGCTACCGCCGCTACAGGAAGTGTTGGTGCTGGGGTTACATCTACTCCATTGACATTGACAGAAGGATTATCTCATTATATTTGGGTACGTTCTAAATGTAGTGCTTCTAGTGTAAGTGACTGGTCAGCAAAATTAACAATTGTAGCCCCATTAACACCAACTAATGTTCCATATTCTTATGGATTCGAAACAAACGAAGGGTGGACATTGTTTAATGCAGGTACCGGAAATAACTGGGCTATCACCACTCCAACCGGAGTTGCAACAGATCCAATTTTAGCTGCTGCCGAAGGAGCAAGTTATGCGTCATACTCATGGCATGGTACTAATGCTGCTAATGCTTGGTTATTCTCAAGAAAAATCAACTTGGTAGCTGGAACAACTTACAAAGTAACTTTCAAATACAGAGTTGCCGATAATGATGACCCGATAAATTCTTACCCAGAAAAGCTAAAAGTAACAATTGGTAATGATAATACTGTAGCTGCTCAAACAGATGAATTGTTTAATAACAATAATATTCTTGTTCAAACTTGGACTGCGGGAGAAGGTTTCTATACTGCGCCAGCTAATGGAACTTATTCAATAGGATTCAACTGCTATTCAGCCGCAGATATGTATAGATTGGGTGTTGATGATGTAATGATAGTAGCTGTACCACTTTCTGTAGAAGAAGTTTCTGAATCATCTTTCAGCGTTTATCCAAACCCTGCATCAAACTTGATTACACTTTCAAACAATATTAATGTTTTGGTAAACAATGTTTCAGTTACAGATTTAAATGGACGTGTAGTTAAAAACGTAAAAGTTGATAATTTATCTGTTATTGATATAAATGTTACAGACTTATCTGCTGGAATGTATATTATGACAATTAGTTCTGATAAAGGTTCAGTAGTAAAAAAGATTATGAAAAAATAATCAATTTGATTTGATAAAAGAAAAGCCAAACTTTAAGTTTGGCTTTTTTTATTATAAGAATTTTGCTTTCATTTCTGGGGTCGGAATCATACATTCCTCTTTTTTGCCATACCATTTATAACGGTTCCTGGCAACATAATCATACAGTGAATTTCTCAAGGTTTCAGGCAATATCCTGAAAACTGTTGTTAAAGAGAAAACACCTCCCAATTCCCTTGCTATTTCAATTGCCGCAGCAGATTTATAGTAATAAGCAACTCCAGGTTCATATAAAATAATACTGTCAATATGCTTTCTGTCAATGCCAATACGATTTAAAATACTTTCTCCAAGTTCTGATTGTAGTGCTACGAACCTGAAAATGTCTTTTTTATCATGCTTGATTATATATTGCACAGTTGAATCACACAAATTGCAGACACCATCAAAAAGGATAATTTTTTTCTCAACTGGTAAATTTTCCATTACTTTATTTTTTTTACTTCAACAAGCTCTAATGAATCGATATCTACTTTAGAAGTAAATATCCCGTAATTCACCGTAGCTTTTTTCTTTTCAATTGCATCAATGGTACCGATCGATTTTCCGTCAAGCATACGAACGCGGTCACCAATCTTTAATATTGCTTTAGGTTTTTCTGCAACTTGTAAAGCCTTGATTTTCTTTTCTTTTTTCTCCTTGCGGATTTCTTCAACCTTAACCTGTACTTCTTTAACGATTTCTTTTTGAATAACTTCCTTTTGTTTGATTTCCTTTACGGTGGCTTTTTTTCGTTTTGAATTTTCTATTTCAACTATTTTAAGGAATTCACCAATTAATTCTTTTTTATTCTTATTATTGAAATACTTTTCAGAAATATCATCTATTTTTTGCCCCATGTAAATCAGTTTTTGATTACTGTCATACAATTCCTGATAGCTTTCAAGTTTTTGCTGAATCCGCTGATTTATATTCTCCATTTTTTTGCTTTCCTCTCGTGCCTTGCTTTCTTCTTCTTTTAAGGTTTGCGAAGTTTTTTCCATTTTAGAACGCTCTTTTTGAAGCGTAGCAATAGTTTTGTCGAAACGTACTTTTCCAACTTCAATCTTCTTTTTCGCACGGTTTATCAATCCATATGGAATTCCGTTTTTAAGGGCAACTTCAAACGTAAAGGAGCTTCCTGCTTGCCCTAAAACCAATTTGTACATGGGCTCAAGCGATTTTTCATCAAAAAGCATATTGGCATTTGTGGCATAGGGAAGCTCGTTGGCGAGAATTTTAAGATTCGAATAATGCGTCGTAATAATCCCGAATGCTTCACGATGATAGAATTCTTCCAGGAATATTTCAGCTAACGCGCCACCCAATTCAGGATCAGAACCGGTACCGAACTCATCAATTAAGAACATTGTTTTTTTATTGCATTTCTTAAGAAAGTAGTTCATGTTTTTGAGGCGATAACTATATGTACTTAGATGATTTTCAATAGATTGATTATCTCCAATATCTGTAAGAATTCTATCAAACAAAAATGTTTCACTTCGCTCATGAACCGGAATCAATATTCCGGATTGAAGCATCAACTGAAGTAATCCAACAGTTTTTAATGAAATCGTTTTTCCGCCTGCATTCGGGCCCGAAATGACAATAATCCGGTTTTCCTGATGCAATTCAAATGTTTGTGGATGCGTTACCGCGTTTTTCTGTTTATTGGTCAGGTATAAAATAGGATGGAAAGCATCACGAAAATACAATCGGCGTTCCTCAGTAATTGTTGGTAAAACCGCGTTTAGACGGTTTGCGTATTTTGCTTTGGCGGCAATCACATCAATATCGCTCAAAAAATCCTGATATTCGATTATTAATGGAAGATACGGGCGGATTTCATTGGACAGTTTTTTTAAAATACGCGTAATTTCTTCCTGTTCTTCATATTCAAGATTACTCAATTCTCGTGAATATTTCAACGTAGCTTCAGGTTCAATATATGCGATACTTCCGGTTTTAGAACTTCCAAGGATTGAACCCTTGACTTTTCGCCTGTACATTGCAAGTACGGCTAAAACACGCCGGTTTTGCACAAAGCTTTCCCTGATCTCATCAAGGTAATTCAGTGAATTGTAGTGCGATAGCGCCATGCCAAAACTCTGGTTGACTTTTCCGCGAACAAGGTTCATATTCCTGCGTGTTTCAAGTAAAACCGGAGAAGCATTATCTTTTATTTCTCCATATTTATCAACGACCAGTTCAATTTTTTGGATGATATCCTTTGTAAATTCAATTTCAGAAGCTTTTACTGAAAGATAGGGATAATAATCGTGGAATTTTTTAAAGTACTGAAGCAAAACATTTACCGTTTCAGAAATTGTTGCGATTTTCCGAAATCCGCCAACTTCAAGAAAACTGTCTTCAATGGCAAGAAATTTTATTTCGTGGTTGATCGAGTCAAAACCGTGATTCGGAACCGCGTTATTGTTTTGAAAAGAAGAAACATATTCAGATGTTTGATAAAGTGCGCTCATAAGAGCATCCTTTTCCTTAAACGGAGTTATTTTCAGTGCTTTCTGCTTTCCGATATCCGTATTGCAAATCGCTGAAATGGTTTCTAAAATCGTTGGAAACTGTAAGTCTTGTAAGGTTTTTTCTGTAATAGATATCATTTTCTCGTGAAGCAATTTTCAATACAAATTTACTCAAAAATCCTTGATAATCTGATAAAGTAATCCTAATGTGGATAAGGGTTTTCGGAGACATTTCTTATTTTTACCGAAATTTTAATTATGAGTGTAAGCATTGAAGCTTCCTGGAAAAATACTTTATCAGGCGAATTTGAAAAACCTTATTTTCAAAATCTGATGGAATTTGTACGATCTGAATATAAATCCACTACCTGTTATCCGCCCGGCCCAGAAATTTTCAATGCTTTTAATGAATGTCCATTCGATAATGTCAAAGTTGTGATCATCGGACAGGATCCATATCACGGGCCAAAGCAGGCAAACGGGCTTTGTTTTTCGGTTCATGACGGAATTCCGTTTCCACCTTCATTGATTAATATTTTCCGCGAAATCAAAACCGATTTAAATAAGGAAATTCCGGAAACGGGAAATCTCGAGCGTTGGGCCGAACAAGGCGTTTTGCTGTTAAATGCAACTTTAACCGTTCGGAAAGGCGAGGCGGGAAGCCATCAAAATAGAGGTTGGGAAATTTTCACGGATGAAGTCATTCAGAAAATTTCAAATGAAAAGGGGTTTTTCGTTTGCGAATGGATCGATGGCAACA
>CAZSDN010000134.1:0-6397 GCA_964605595.1 uncultured Flavobacterium sp.
AATGATGTATATAAACCTTTTGTTTTTGAAGAAGTTAAGCCTTCAGAAGAAAAGGAAAATATTCGTTTAATCGATGCCATTTCGCAAGGTTTGAAACAGTCTATGGAGCGTTTTGAAAATTCCGTAATCATGGGCCAGGACATTGCCGAATATGGCGGAGCATTTAAAATCACTGACGGTTTTGTAAAACAATTCGGAAAAGAACGTATTATCAATACGCCAATTTGTGAAAGCGCGGTTGTTTCGGCCGGAATGGGGCTCTCCATAAACGGTTACAAAGCAATTGTTGAAATGCAGTTTGCCGATTTTGTTTCAACGGGTTTTAACCCTATTGTAAACCTTCTGGCAAAATCACATTACCGATGGCTGGAAAATGCCGATGTTGTCGTGAGAATGCCTTGCGGCGGCGGAACTCAGGCAGGCCCATTCCATTCACAGACAAATGAAGCGTGGTTTACTAAAACTCCGGGATTAAAAGTTGTTTATCCTGCATTTCCATATGATGCAAAAGGATTGTTGAATTCTTCCATTGAAGATCCGAATCCGGTTTTGTTTTTTGAACACAAACAATTATACAGAAGCGTTTATCAGGATGTTCCTAAAGATTACTATACGCTTCCACTCGGAAAAGCAGCTTTGCTGAAAGAAGGAAATGATATTACGATAATTTCATTCGGAGCCGCCGTTCACTGGGCTTTGGAAACGCTGAACAAGAATACTGAAATTTCAGCCGATTTAATTGATCTTCGCACACTTCAGCCGTTGGATTCCGAGACAATTTATGCTTCGGTAAAGAAAACCGGAAAAGTGATTATCTTACAGGAAGATTCAATGTTTGGCGGAGTTGCAAGCGATTTATCAGCCATGATCATGGAAAATTGTTTTGAATTCCTTGACGGGCCCGTAAAACGTGTTGCCAGCTTAGACAGCCCGATTCCGTTTACAAAAGCACTGGAAGACCAATATTTACCGAAAGAAAGATTTGATACAGCTTTAAAAGAATTACTGGCTTATTAATCTTTGCCGGCGATCATTTCATTATAATCAAACAATAATTTTTCAGAAATGAAAAGTGCATTAAAAGCTTTGTTCTTTGGATTTTCGGGATTTGCGAGTGCTTCGGAAAACTTTTGATTATAAATACCAAGTTGTTCATTATTAAGAAGCCGTCTGAAGTGATATTCCTGGCGAACAACGACTTTTATAAGTCCATCAAGATCAGCCGGCGCATGGGAGTCTGCATATTTTTTATAAGCAACGGCTATACTCAGGTATTGGTTGTTAAAGAGTTCTTCTGCTGCTGTAATTTGGTTTTGATTGAAGTTCAAAAAATCTGTACACCAATTCTTTGTTTGCCTATAAACCAATTGCCCGTTTGGATTCTCCACAATAAATTGTATCATTGCAATACGGTCGATAATGTCGTTTGCGTTTTGTGCTTTTCCAAAAAATGGCAGAAATAGCAACAGTAGTAATAGTTTTTTCATTGTTCAGGAATGTTTGTTTTGCCAAACGAAAGTAATGATTTACAGATTACAATGTATTTCAAATAATATTTTTTTGATAAAGTGCATTTCTAACCGATAAGCAGCGTAATTGTTAAGAAAATTATCATTTATTATTATGAATAATATATGGATGTAAATCAGATTATTGGATATTTCCTTGCCGGATTGGTTGGTATTTCCCTTGGGCTTATGGGAAGCGGCGGTTCAATACTGACAGTTCCAATCCTGGTATATGTTATGGGAATTTCGCCGGTTTTAGCAACAGCATATTCATTGTTTATTGTTGGAACTACTGCCTTAACCGGGACTGTAAAAAATATCCTGGATAAAAAAATCGATTTTAAAAAAGTCATGTTATTCGGGATTCCTTCAGTGATTTCGGTTTTTGCCACTAGGATGTTTGTCGTACCGAATATTCCTGATGTGCTTTTTACGGCAGGAACTTTTAAAGTTGAAAAGCCTGCATTTATTATGGTCTTATTTGCCGTCCTGATGATTCTTGCAGCGATTTCCATGTTAAAATCTTCGACAGAAAGAAATTCCGGAAGACCAAAAATTCATTATATAACCTTATTTATACTTGGAATCGGAATCGGTTTTGTTGCAGGTTTAGTTGGAGCAGGTGGTGGATTTTTAATTATTCCCGTTTTGGTGATTATTGCGAAAACACCTATGAAAACTGCTGCCGGAACGTCATTATGTATCGTTGCAATCCAGTCTTTAATAGGATTTTCAGGAGATTTACAAACAACATCAAATATCGATTGGGCTTTTCTCATCCGATTTGCGACTGTTTCGATAATCGGTATTTTTATTGGATTGGCATTATCTAAAAAAATCTCCGGGACAAAACTCAAAAAAGGTTTTGGTTATTTCGTAATTGTTGTTGCAACATATATTTTCATTAAAGAATTCTTTTTTTAATGAAAAGCAAAAAGCCCTGAGTTAACAAGGCTTTTCAAAATTTAAAGTTGATTATTTCAGATAGCAATTTCTCCGTCGTTCTTTCCTGATTCTTCAATATTATTGTTGTTTTCATCTTCAGGAATATCTTCATCAGTATCATCATATTTATGAAAGTCGTCAGAATCATCAAACTCCTGGCGCTTTTGGGGATCATCCTGATTTAGTTCAGGATCATCGATTTTTCGTTTATCATCGTCTTTCATGCACAAATATTCTTCGTCGTAGCTATCCCAACTATCCCAGTTCAGAAAAGCTTTATACATATCTTCCATAATTTCCATATCTTAAATTTTAGAGCATCAGAAATAACCTAATGCCCAATAAATAATTACAAAGATAATAATCATCCCGAAGCATCCGCCGCCGAGTTTTTTGGCGCCGTAACCGGCAATAAGGGTTTTGAAAAAACTGTTCATATCGTTTTGGTTTTTGGTTTATATATTATTCTTCGACATTTTGGTTTTTGTCGTCTAGTTCCATGTCAACTTTTGGTTTTCCGTTGGCATCAAAATTAGCATCATTGGTTAGTGTTTCCTCATGCTCTTTATAGTGATGCTTTTGTGTATCGCTCCTAGCATGATCCGGATTCCGTTCATTAGAGTTTTTATAGTTTTTTTGTCCGTCGTGTTGATGTCCTGGATTTCCTTTTCCGGAAGCACCGTTATTTAATGTTCCCATAGTTTTGTATTTTTAACTAAGTTAGTAAGGACTATCAAAAACCGGATTACGGAATTCCATCAAAAAGTTATAAAATATCCATAAACAAAAATCCCATGATTGGTTTCATGGGATTTTGTCTTTTCATAGCAATTTTTATATTTATGACATTGCTTGCAATTCGTAGTAAAAATCATTCGGGTCGTAATCTAAATCATAATCCTGAATTTCATCATCATAATCTTCAACAGTATTCATCGTGATGATGTTTCCTAAATCTGAATCTAGTTCATTCTGGTCGACTGAAGTGTAAATGGTTTCCATAGTTTTTGATATTTGAAGGTTGTGATACAAATTTCATAAAACTATAAGAATGGCATTTACCATAATTTTATTTAAATGTTATATAATTCCTATAATTCTGTCAGTATTTTCCGCTTAATAAGCTTCCGCCGATTGGTACTTTTGCTTCAAGATTCAGCTTTTTCATCATTTCGTATGTTGTACAAATCGCTGCGGTAGTCACTGGAATTCCCGATTCTTTCTCAATTAAATCGACCGCTTCAAGCGATGGCATCTGTACGCAAGCCGAAGCAACGATTACATCAACGCCGTCCAGATTCAAGCGTTTATATATTTCAAGTAAATTCATTGGATTTTGCGCGGCAACTTCCAGATTATCCGGAATTTCCAATGCGATCGAATCAACAACTTCAAATCCCTGATGCTCGATATAATCAACTACCAAATTGGTCAACGGGCGCATGTAAGGCGTGATGATAGCAACTTTCTTCGCTCCCAAAACTTTCAATCCGTTAATCAATGCGCCAGCGCTCGTAACAATTGGAGTAGGAAAGTCGTTTGCAACCGTTTCCTGATGCAGATTTACTTCAGAAACACAATGATAACCGCGTCCCATACTCATAATCGCAACCAAACAGGCATAACCCATTACGTCGACATGTGCGTCTGAAAGTTCCTGAGCACATTTCAAACTCATTGCATCCATTGCTTCGAGTTCTTCTTTGGTGACTTTTTTCATCCGCATGCGACTCGAATGAAATGTAAATCTTTCAGGAAATATTGTTTCGCGTGATCTGAAAATTGCAGGAATCTCTGTTTCCATCGTTATATTAGAAGATGGAACAATTTGACCTATTTTATACTTTTTATATACAGTCATTAATTTTGTCTTTTTGGAAAATCCATTTTAGTGAACATATTTATAATTCCCATTATTAATGCGGTGATGAAACCAACGAGTAGCGATTTAACAAAAATCTCCAGTACAGGCTTATTACCATCCATGAAATTTTCTAGCAGGTTATAAATAAACAATCCTGCAAACAACCCAAAACCAATTGGCAGGAACGCAATCTTAAAATAATAAAATCTGGATTTCATATTAAATTTCTTTAATTGTGTTAGTAATAGTCCCGATTCCTTCAACAGTAGCTTCAACAACATCGCCGTCCCACATCCATTCCTGTGGATTTCGACCTGCGCCAACACCTGCCGGAGTTCCAGTTGCGATAATATCACCTGGTTCTAAAGTAAAAACCGTACTTAAATCTTCTATAAGATCGTTGATATTGAACAATAGGAATTTTGTGTTTGAGTTTTGTTTCTCAATTCCGTTTAACTTTAAAGAAAGATTTAAATTGTGCGGGTTTTCAATTTCGTCTTTTGTGACTAAAACCGGGCCCATTGGCGCAAACGTGTCTTGTCCTTTAGAAACGATCCATTGCCCTTCGCGGCGACAATCGCGTGCAGAAATATCGTTTATTACGGTATATCCGAAAACATAATCCAACGCTTCAGCTTTTGGAACATATTTTCCTTTTTTGCCAATGATAACAGCCAATTCAACTTCCCAGTCTAATTGTTGCGTAAGGTTTTTGTTGAGTAGGATGTTTGTATTTGTTGCCGTAACAGTTGTTGGCGGTTTAGAAAAAATAATCGGCTTTTGCGGAAGCTTTCCTGTTGTATCTAATGTTCGCGCGCTTTCGGCAACGTGTTCAGTATAATTTAATCCGATGCCGATGATGTTTTTTCTTAGCTTTGGGATTGGAGCTAAAACAGTTACTTCATCGTAGGGTAACGCGCAAGAAGCGATTACGTTTTCATTTGCGCTGTCTAAAATAGATTGGATCCGTTTAACTTCATCTAAACCTGCATCGATCAAATCAAGCATTGATGCCGGAAAAGTGTTTTGTGTTTTATGTCCGAGTTTCTCTAAATCGATGACCGTGTCGTTAATTAGAATTCCTAGTTTTTGAGTGTTATCGGTTTTATAAGTCAGTAATCTCATTGTTCTGTATTCGTTTTTGAAATTAATTTTTGAAATAATCTTGCAAAAGAAATTAGCAAAATCAAACCAAAGAAAATAATGTTGGCGTAACCAAAGATTTGTGCTGTAATGCTTTCTTTTTCAATCAGGAAAAATCCAAGGACGATAAACCCTGCGGCCATTATTAAACCAAAAATTAAGCGGCTTGCTTTTGTAAAATCCATACTATATATTTTAAATTAAAAGGTAAACAACTCAAGTTGCGTAAAAGATATGTTCTTCGAGGCGAAGCAAATTGCACTAATCATTAATCTGAAATCCGTTATTTTCGGTATATTCCTTTTCTTGGTATAATCCGAGTTTTTCGATAACCGGCAAGTCGTGGAATGAAAATAAACACGCGTCTTCGGTATCCGAAAGGTTCACATGTTCGTGCCAAGCCCAAGATGGAACGCAAAAAATATCTCGTTCTTTCCAGTCGTATCGTTTTCCGTTGATCACAGAATAACCATTTCCTTTTGCGCATTGATAAACGAATGATCCGGTGTGTTTGTGTGCTTTTGTATGTTCGCCGGCGCGCAACAATTGCATCGATGCACCCATGGTTTGCATCACGTGTCCACCGGTTTGCGGATTTGTATAATGCATCAGGATTCCGTCGAAATCAGAACCTTTGTTCACTTTTGCCGCTTCGAGCAATGCAGGATAAACGTGTTTCCACGAATATTTGAAAAGTGGGGAATAGGGTTTGTCCCAAGAATTATCGGCTGGTAAAAGTCCGGCGTTTCCAAAAGTCATAGGAGAATAATTTATTGGAAAATCCAGATTTTGCTTTCCGTCATAAACAGCATAATCATTAGCTTCAAGTGCATTTACCAGCGGAATATCGAGGCCGTCCTGCCAGATACAGGTTTTTCCGTCTGCGGCAACTCCGTGTTCGTGCCATGTCGAATTTGGTGTAATTACAAAATCATTG
>CAZSDN010000135.1:0-6386 GCA_964605595.1 uncultured Flavobacterium sp.
TCAGCCGGAGTTTCAATCATCAATCAAAAAACGAACAGTTAATCAGACTGTTGTTGCGTTCAATATTTTTATATGGTATTTTTTCGAAATTGTATTGGTGTCGCAAAATACAAATTTATTTGTAATTACAAAACAATACTTTCAAAAGTTGTGCCAATTATCCTAAATACGTTTTAAGTATTTTGCTTCTTGAAGTGTGTTTTAACCTTCTGATCGCTTTTTCTTTTATCTGGCGAACACGCTCACGCGTAAGGTCAAAAGTTTCGCCGATTTCTTCCAAAGTCATCGGATGCTGGTCGCCCAAACCGAAGTACAAACGAACTACGTCGGCTTCTCTCGGAGTAAGCGTTTCCAATGAACGCTCGATTTCGGTACGCAATGATTCATGGATCAATTCACGATCAGGGTTTGGAGATTCGCCCGAACGCAATACATCGTAAAGGTTTGAATCTTCTCCTTCAACAAGCGGCGCGTCCATTGATAAATGGCGCCCGGAGTTTTTCATGCTCTCTTTTACGTCATTTACCGTCATGTCAAGCTCTTTTGCGATTTCTTCTGCAGAAGGCGGGCGCTCGTTAGATTGCTCTAATAAAGCGTACATTTTGTTGATCTTATTAATCGATCCGATTTTATTCAACGGAAGACGAACGATACGGGATTGTTCTGCCAAAGCCTGAAGAATCGACTGGCGTATCCACCAAACAGCATAAGAGATAAATTTGAAACCACGTGTTTCATCAAAACGCTGTGCGGCTTTGATAAGCCCTAAATTTCCTTCGTTGATCAAATCAGGAAGCGTTAAGCCCTGATTTTGGTATTGTTTTGCTACAGAAACCACAAAACGAAGATTCGCTTTTGTAAGTTTTTCGAGTGCTCTTTGGTCGCCGGCTTTG
This sequence comes from uncultured Flavobacterium sp., assembly GCA_964605595.1. GTDB lineage: Bacteria > Bacteroidota > Bacteroidia > Flavobacteriales > Flavobacteriaceae > Flavobacterium. The sequence continues at coordinate 894 of CAZSDN010000135.1, forward strand.
ATCTTTTGTGCTAATTCCACCTCTTCGTCAGCGGTGATAAGATCCACTTTTCCGATTTCCTGTAAATACTTGTCAAGGGAAGCAGTTTCACGGTTTGTTACCTGCTTGGTAATTTTCAGCTGTCTCATTTAATTCGGGCTTAATTGTATAAGCGTCTAAAACCTTATACGAGGCAGTTTCAAAAAAGGTTACAAAACTTTAAAAATTATTTTTAAAACATTAAATCGACTTGATTATTAAGTCGTTGCATGTAATAATCAATTTTCCGATTGGCGCGGTTAAAAAAAAGCTGCTGCTCTTTTATTCCCGATTTATTCAACGAAACCGAATTGTTGATCTGTTGCTCAAAAAACTGATGCACGTTTTTGCACGCACTTTCATTGTCTGTAATAAAATAGCCCAAAAGCGTATAAGGCACGAACATGCTGAGTTTTTCGTCATTTACGATAAGCATGTTGTTGTTGAGCAAAATCGTTTCGTTATAATAAAGTGAAAAATTATTTTCGGTTTTGTTCGATTTTTCCTGAATCAAATCCATAATGCGTTTTAAATCCTTGCACAACGCATTCGCGCTTTTCAGGCTCAAAAGCCCGGATTCATAAAAATACAGTATTTGTTGTAAGCTGCTGTTTATGGTAGTATCGTTCCAGACTTCGCACACATTTACATTTTCGTACGTGCGCTTTGCCTTTTGCATGTGTTCTAGAAACGATTCGTCGATAACAAAGTTTTCAAATGTTTCCCGTTTTGTATTCGGATTCAATAAATTCAACCAGACAAAAGCTTTGAACTTAGACAAAATCGTTCCATCCATAAAATAAAACAACGGAATGTCTTTCGCGGAATAATATAGCGCCGTTTTTGAATTCTTCGGAAGTAAATCCAATCGTGTTGATGATGCCTTGAAATACTGCAACATGTCGGAAAGCGTTTTGATTTCAATGGTTTTTTGCACGATGATTTTTTCGTCATTAAAGAAAAGACTGTCCATTGATATTGAAAAATGCCCGGCGAGCGCAACAGCTTCTTCAATTGAGAATTTGCTCTTTCCCGAAATCCTTCTGTGCGCCGCGTCATAACTGATATTCAGTGCCGTTGCAATAACATCATTTAATGAAGCCGATTTTGGCAATTGCTTTCGGATTGCCTTTAAAAGTAATTCCTGGTAATTCATATTTTGCGATAATCGCAAATATATAAATATTAATTATTTATTATCACAAATTCAGATGTGGAAATCGCATTAGGTTTGTCATATAATTTAAAAGCAATCAGTAATGAAAAAAGCAATTCATGAAAATTTTAAACCTTTTCGAGCAACCATTCATCGGTTTTTTAAAAAGAACTGGCCAATTGTTTTAGTATTTGGCATGGCTTCGTGCAGCGTTCAGAACCAGATTGATAAAGACGGTTTTAATCGTATCCCTGAAAATTTTTCAGCAAACTTTTACGATAAATGCGATACGATTAAAATGACGTATAGCGATCGGTCGTACACAAGAAGTTTAATGAAAGATTTTACTAATCGCGATAATGTCGATTATTCAAAACCGGTCAGAATAGCTATTGATAAAAGGCAAATGTTCCTGAGTTTTTCAGACACAAATAAAAAGCAGCATGTGTTAAAATTTTACGGAAAGCGCCATAAAAAGAAGTTTGTTTTTTATACGAATTATGAAACGGTTTCATTTCCGATGCTATTCCTTACTAAAGATATGTCGAGGTTTACGGTTTATTTATCTGATGAAAATGAAATAGTTTTTGTAAACCGAAACGTGAATGAAGGAATGTTGCTGCTTTTTGGAGCCGGACATTCGCATACATCAAATTATAAATTTAAAATCCTGAAAAATGAATAAAGCATTGTTTTTCGTTTTGATTGCATTTCAGATGAATGCGCAAGACACGATTTTTTTTCCTAAAATTGATGTTTATAAAAGAAATATCGTTGAAGTAAGTTACGGGATTCCGTTAGGGGATTTAGCTGATAAATATGAAAGTTCGATTAATACGGGATATTATATGAGGACGAAAATTGCAAGGCGTCAGTTTATAGATTTCGGGGCCGAATTGAGCGGAATTGTAAAAAGCAGAAGCGTTGCTTATAAAGTAAATGATGAAACGATTGCATTAAGCGGAAGCAAAACTTCCTTTATGCTTGGATTTAGGTACACAAGATTTTTGTATCAATCTCCGAATGAAAATTTCCACATTGAAACAAATTCCGGAATTGCATGGAAATACCTCCATTACAGCAAGCCTGAAGATGAAATGTATGAAGAAATGGATATTCGCCCTTCGCTTAACACAATTGCATTGTCGCAAGGCGTTAAAATTATGTTTCAGGGTTTTGGCGTGCATTGCAGTTATCATTATGCGCCGTATGGATTGTTCAACTCTAAAGCTGAACGAAATTTTGGAGCTTCGTCGATTAATTTTGGAATTTCGGGAAGCTGGAATTTTTAGGCAACCGGAAGGTTATTAGTTTTTAATGTTGCCTGATATAGAGACGGTTAGTTAAATTTGAATTAGAGATAAGATAATTCTTAAAAATGGCATAACTTTGAAGTTTAACTTAAATGAACAATTATGAAAAAAATTACTTTATTACTGTTTTTTGTTTTGTTTTCAGTTTTTGGATTCGGGCAATTTACTGAGGATTTCGAATCCGGACTGACGATTCCCGATGGATGGACTGTCATTAACGGCGGAGATGACAATGCCTGGGAGATCCTGGATTTGAGCGATTACGGCTATACCGCTCACAGCGGAAACAACGCAGCTGTTATTTTTTATGATTCTGATGTTCCTCATGATGACTATCTTATTACGCCGCCAATTACCGTAACAGCCGGTGTAAATGATATGTTTTCGTTCTGGGCAAGAAGTCTTAATCCGGAGTATCCCGAGCAGATTGATGTTAAGATTTCAACGACCGGGATAAACGCAGAGGATTTTACGATAGACCTTGATACCAATGTTGCACCAACAAACGGGGAAAATTATTATAATTATTCATACGACCTTTCGGATTATCTTGGGCAAACCATTTATATTGCATTTTATTCAACAACTGTTGATAAAGAAGTTTTTGAAATAGACGATGTAGTGAGTGGAGCATTGCCTGCCTGTCTTTCTCCAAATGGATTTTCTGCCACGGGCATAACCTCTGACGGTGCTACTTTATCATGGTCTTCGACAGGAAATTCATTCCAGATTGAATACGGTCCGGCAGGATTTACACCGGGTTCGGGTACCATTGTTAATGCAGAAGTTTCTCCTTATATTCTGGAACTTGATCCTTCAACTGAATACGATGCTTATCTTGTAAGGGATTGTGGATCCGAAAACCTGAGCGACGCAATGGTTGTTAGTTTTACAACTTTAGCGCTTCCTCCGGATAATGATACTTGTATAGCCGCTATTCCGTTAACGGTTGGTAACAGTTTTGAAAGTGCGGCGTTTGAGGGGACAAGCACTGGCGCTACGACAGATTCTGAAGTAGAACCCGATTGTATAAGTTCATATGCGAATGATGTTTGGTTTACGGTAGTGGTTCCGGAAGATGGGAATTTGATTCTGGAAACCCGTCAGGTAAGCGGGTCTGACAATGATGATACGGTTATAGAAGTGTTTTCAGGGACTTGTGGGGAACTCTTGTCTATTGAATGTAATGATGATAATGAAGATGACGATGCGGAAGGATATTTCTCTAAGCTCTCATTGACAGACTTACCACCGGGAGAAACGTTGTATGTAGCCGTATGGCAATATTATTTTGATTGGTTCGGAGACCCGTTGATGACAGGCGCATTCATGATTTCTGCGTATAATGAAAATTTATCTGTCAAAGGAAATGATATGCCGGGATTAAAATACTATCCAAACCCGGTTAGAGATATAATGCATTTATCTTACAAGGAAAATATTGATGATATAAATGTATACAACCTTTTGGGACAGAAAGTTTATTCGCAGAATATTAATTCAGCCAATGCCCAAGTAAATTTATCTACATTGCCAACAGGAACATACACAGTAAAATTGACTTCCGGGAAAAATGCAAAGACAATAAAGATGCTAAAACAATAATTTTTTTATTGTAGCAAAAAGAAAACCCCAATTCATTTATTTGAATTGGGGTTTTTTATGAATTAATAAATTTAGGATTTACTCTTGTGGAGTTTCGCTGCCCGAGCCTTTATTATCAGAGTTGTTGTCGCGTCTTTCAGGACGTGGGCCTCTGTTATCGCGTCGGTCATCTCTTCTTGGGCCACGGTCATCACGTCTTTCAGGACGTGGTCCACGATCTTCTCTCGGAGCATTTTCATCTCTCGGAGGTCTTGGCATCAAGGCTTTTCTTGAAACTTTCTCTTTTCTTGTTTTTGGATCGATTCCTAAGTATTTCACCTGAAATACGTCACCCATATTTACAACATCAGTAACGTTTTCGGTACGTGCCCAGTCCAATTCTGAAACGTGAAGTAAAACTTCATTTCCGGGAGCTTCAGTATATTCTACGACAGCACCAAAATCAAGAAGTTTGATAACTTTTACTTCATAAGCTTCGCCAAGTACCGGTTTGAAAATGATAGAATCAATTTTTGCCAATACCGCTGCGATTCCATCCGGATCTGTTCCAAGGATTTCAACAACACCTTCTTCATTAACTTCGTTGATAACGATAGTTGTTCCGGTAGCTTTTTGTAATTCCTGGATAACTTTTCCTCCAGGTCCGATAAGCGCGCCAATGTATGCACCAGGAATAGTACGCATGATGATTTTTGGAGCATATACTTTAACGTCAGCTTTTGGTTCTGCCAATACTTCAGTCAATTTCCCAAGGATGTGTAAACGTCCGTCACAAGCCTGAGCCAAAGCTTGCTCCATGATTTCATATTTCAATCCGTCGATTTTGATGTCCATTTGACACGCCGTGATACCTTCAGATGTTCCGGTAACTTTAAAATCCATATCTCCCAAGTGATCTTCATCACCTAAGATATCAGACAAAACTGCGAAACGATCACCATCGGTAATCAACCCCATTGCAATTCCCGAAACCGGACGGATCATTTGGATACCGGCATCCATCAACGATAAAGTTCCGGCACAAACCGTTGCCATCGATGACGAACCGTTCGATTCTAATACTTCTGAAACCACACGGATAGTGTAAGGACAATCAGCAGGAATCATGTTTTTCAATGCGCGTTGTGCTAAATTTCCGTGACCAACTTCTCTTCTTGAAGTTCCTCTTAACGGACGTGCTTCTCCTGTTGAAAATGGAGGGAAATTATAGTGCAACAATAATTTGTTGGTGCCTTCAAAAACAACTCCGTCAATTAATTGCTCATCTAATTTAGTTCCCAAAGTAACTGTGGTTAAAGACTGTGTTTCACCTCTGGTAAAAACTGCCGAACCATGCGCGGAAGGCAAGTAATCTACTTCGCTCCAAATCGGGCGGATATCGGTAGTGCCTCTTCCGTCTAA
>CAZSDN010000136.1:0-6269 GCA_964605595.1 uncultured Flavobacterium sp.
TGAAAACGGAGGTTCACTAAGTATTATCGCTACGGCGTTAACGGAAACCGGCTCTAAAATGGACGAGGTTATCTTTGAGGAATTTAAAGGAACCGGAAATATGGAGTTGCAGCTTGACCGTAAGATTGCAAACAAACGTATCTTCCCGGCAATCGATCTTACTTCATCGAGCACGAGGAGAGATGATTTGCTACTTGATGAGAAAACGCTTCAGCGTATGTGGATTATGAGGAAATACCTTTCGGATATGAACCCTGTTGAAGCAATGGATTTTATCAACGACCGTTTCAAGAAAACCCGAAACAATGAGGAATTCCTGATTTCGATGAACGATTAAAATAAACGATAAAACAAAAAAGTCCCGATTTTCGGGACTTTTTTGTTTTAATTTCCTTCAAAAGGGATTATATAGGAACCTTTGTAATGACCTGCCAGAATTTTTCCGTCAGCTCTTGTAAAGGTGTAGCTAAGGTCTACTTGTTTATCCTTTATGCGATGAATAGTCAATGTGCCTGTCGCCTGGTATTGCGGCGCAGTAGCATCTTTGTGTATAAAAATCGTTTCACTTTCTACAAGATTGTACTCGTCATAAACCACTTCATTAGCTATTTTGTAATCGAAGATTTCATAAGTTCCTTCAACAGGAGTTTCTGTTTTTATTACAAAATGAACAGTATTTCGGATAATTGAAGTGTTATTGCTATTGATATACAAATTTGTAAAATCAAAGCTGATATTTCCAGGTTCGCTATTTATGATATTTTTATCATGAATCCACGCATACTTAGACTGATAATTCTTATTGTCAAATGTAAAACCATTATTATTTGAAGTATCATCTGAAGAACACGAAATACCTGCTATTAATATGAGATATAAAAATGCCTTTTTCATTTAATTTATAATTACTTTTTTAGTGACTGAACTGGTTCCTGCAGATAACTTCAAAAGATAAAAACCCTGTGGAAGATTTTCCAGCGTATAAGTATTGTTTTGCATTTGGGGCTTTCGGATTTGCTGTATAACCTGGCCGTTGATGCTGATCAGTTCGATCTGGTCTAACTCTGTTTCCGACTCAATATTGATTCGGTGGCTGCTTGACGGATTAGGATAAACCGTTACTTTGGAAAACTCAATGGAATCAACGCCTAAAGGCATTCCCCAAATGGTTGTCACAAATTCAGGATGGTCAATATACGGATTGCGGTTGCCCTGATAAATATAAGCTTTGTTGTTCCGGTGGATTTCCATCGGGCTTACCGGATCCTGAAGATGCCAAGTCAGCAAAATCTGAAGAAATGCCGGTTTGAATGCTACGCCTTGGGTTCCGTTAAACATCTGGAAAGAAGTGTAACTGTTAACCTGTGTTTCATAACGTGTCACAAAATAAAAGAGGATGCGGGCAATATCGCCTTTGAATTCATTAATTGGCTCGAATGCTTTTCCGGAATATCCTGCAACCGAAATATTGCCAACCTTCGATCCATTGCTCGATGTCCAAGTTGGTGAAGTAATATTGCCAAAAGGGAAATTGCTCCGTCTGTTATTCACATAGCCGTCAGTGGGAAGCAATTGATGAATATCCCCAACCATTGGCATCCGCGAACTATACGTGCTTTGCGGAACAACGTGTTCTCCGTTGTAACAGTCGCTTTCACCACTATAGTTGCCGCATTTGTCGCCTGGAACATAATGGTAATTATAAGAGTCCGGGCCATTAGGTTTTTCAGAATAGATGTCTAATACAGAACCATCGTTTTCATAAAATAAATCTACATCAGTCGCTTTAAAAGCTTTCGGATCCGTAAAAAGATTGTCGTAAGATTTACCGCTATGCCCGTTCGTAATAATAGTTTTCAGCTTGGTTTTCAATGCCAGCCCGGTTCCGGTTGCGTTGTCATAATAACCTGACGGGATTTGGGCAAAGCCAAGCGCGCTTATCAGGAAAAAAATAAAAGGGGTGATTTTTTTCATACGTTAAATAAAAATTTCGGCCGGTAAATGTAAGTGCTTTATTTTGAATGAAAAAAAAATTAACTATTCATCCATAACCAAATTCCATAAAAAAAACCGGAATAAGTTTTCCGGTTTGATGTTTTATTAATTTACAATTACTTTTTTGGTTGTGTGTTGGTTTCCTGAAGAAATCCGTAAGAAATAAAACCCTTTTGGTATATTTTCCACAGGATAATTATTGTCTGAAGGAGTTGGCTTAGCGATTTTTTGAATAATCTGACCGTTTACATTGATAAGTTCTATCTGGTCGATAGGCATTTCCGATTCGATATTTATCCTATGGTTGTTAGTTGGGTTCGGATAGACAGAAACTTGCGCAAGATCATAAGTTGCTGTAGAAAGAAACATGGACGGCCAGCGGTTTTGCGGTTGAGGCCCGCCCCAAATTAAATAAGCCAGATACGGATTGTCTATAAAAGGATTCCTGTTTCCTTGCCCGTAAGTATTGGAAAGATTGCCCAAATAGGTATTTCTGTTATCTTCATATTGTGAAACCGGGTCATCTGCATTCCATTGCAGGAATAATTGAAGCATATTTGTATCTGTAGTTACTGTAGCTCCGGTTCCGATTGTAGTTGGCAAACAACGATTTCCGTATCTTAGGTACATGTACATAATCATTCTGGCCACATCGCCTTTCCATTCATCGCCAGGATACCAATTTGCACCTGAATTACCTGCATTTCCGCTTCCTGCCGCGAATTTCCTGTTTCCGCGGTTTTCATTCATTGTATAGGTACAGGCACGCATATGATGTGCGTCGGCTCCGGGCCCGATTTGCCCTAAATCAGGATTTCCTAACGATTGAACAAAGGTATGCTCCCTGTTCCATCTAACAAATCCACAGCCCGTCGAACTGTTGCCATTGCCACAAGTTTCTGATTTTGCCAATGAGCGTGTATTGTCTGTACTTCCATATAAAACCAATACGTTTTGCGAATTATTGGGATCTTGATCTGTACTCTTTAACGCAGTCCACAAATCACCATAATTAAGGTTCCGGTCGTGAGTGATGTCAATTTTTGTAGCTAACGCATCTTTTAATGCAGTTCCCGTTTGGTTCCAGCCAAAATTATTATAGTAGGGCGCCGCCGGAGATCCGGCCTGGCCAACTGCAATAATAGCAGTAAGCCCTGCAATAAGGGAGAATATTTTCTTCATAAAAATTATTTTTCTTTTCTTTCAAGCAATGCCATGTAAAATCCGTCAAAACCAGATTCATGTGCTAATATCTTCGTATCTTTTACAAAGGTAAAGTTTTTTCCATTTTCAGTAGCAAGGAAGTGTTTTATCTGTTCCTGGTTTTCAGAAGGCAATACCGAACATGTTGCGTAAACCAGTTTTCCACCGGGTTTTACGATCCTGGAATAGCTTTCCAAAACCTCGGCCTGTACTTTACGGATATTGTCGATAAATTCAGGTTGTAACTTCCATTTGGCGTCAGGATTTCTTTTTAATACGCCCAAACCGCTGCAAGGCGCGTCAATTAAAACCCGGTCTGCTTTTTCCTGTAATTTTTTGATGACTTTTGTAGAATCAATAATGCGGTATTCGATGTTGAAAGCGCCGTTTCTTTTTGCGCGGAGCTTTAATTGCTTCAATTTACTTTCATATAAATCCATCGCAATCAGCTGTCCTTTGTTTTCCATGAGCGATGCCAAGTGAAGGGTTTTTCCGCCCGCACCGGCACAGGTATCCACTACACGCATCCCGGGTTCCACATCAAGAAAAGCGGCAACCAATTGTGAATTTGCATCCTGGACTTCAAACAGGCCTTCTTTAAAAGCATCTGTCAGGAAAACATTTGCACGTTCTTTAAGAACCAATGCGTCTGGCTGGCCTTTTAAATATTCGGTTTCAATGTCCAGATCCATTAAAATGGCACGAAGTTTTTCTTATGTTGTTTTAAGCGTATTAACTCTTAAAATGACTTTTGCAGGCTGATTTTGTGCAGCAATTTCTTTGGCCCATACTTTTTCGCCAAGTTCTTTCACGCCCAATTCATCCATCCAATCAGGAATAGATTCCTTAAATACCCTGTTTTTTGAAAGTTCATCAAAACGGCCTTTGATTTTTCGTTCCGGCGTTCCTTCCAATTGGCGCCAATCAGGAATAGGATAGCCGCGCAAAACCGCCCAAACAGCAAATATGCGCCATAGGTCATCACGGTCGAAAGGTTCTTTAACCGATGCGATTTCGCTATACAAACGTTTCCAGCGAACAATCTCATAGATAGTTTCGGCAACGAATTTCCGGTCATGGCTTCCCCAGCGTTTGTCTTTTTTCAAGGCGCGCGCTACGACTTTATCGGCATATTCTCCTTCATTGAAAATCGCGTGAAGCGAATCTATTGTTGTATAAACTAAATTTCTGTGTAATCTCATTTTGAATAATTGTGGTGCAAAGGTAAGGTTTTAGAATGTTTCGATGATTCGATTGCCCGAATTTTCGAATAATTAAATCACCAAAAAATAATTGAATGACTAAAAAACTAATCGTGTTTCCCGTCAAAATAAGTATTCCATTTTCCTTGGACTTTCATGACTTGTTCAATCACGTCGCGCACGGCGCCTTTTCCGCCATTTTTGTGAGAGATGTATTTTGAAATTGCTTTAATTTCGGGCCTTGCATCCTGAGGACATGTTGGAAGCCCTACCAATTGCATTACGTGGTAATCTGGAATATCATCGCCCATGTACAAAACCTGTCCGGGTTTGATATTGTAAATGTCGATGTATTCTTTGTAATTCTGCACTTTATCAGGACACGCCAGATGGATGTCGGTAATACCAAGGTTACGCAGCCTGATCCGCACGCCTTCACTGCTTCCGCCCGAAATCACGCAAACATTATAACCGCTTTCTACCGCGGCTTTCATTGCAAAACCATCACGGATGTTCATAGTTCGAAGCATTTCGCCGGTTTGCGTAACATGTACGGTGCTGTCGGTAAGCACGCCGTCCACATCGAAGATAAAGGTCGTGATGCCATTCATTATTTCTTTATAACTTTTCATTTTCTGAACGTATGGATTGAGTTAGGAGTTCGTATATTTTTTTATGGTTTTCATCCGATAAAAAATCCAGATGCGAATGTATTGTCTTTTTGTCATTTCGTTTAGCCGGCCCGGTTTGTGCCTCCTGCGGTGACAGGCTTTGGATTTTTTCGGCTGTTTCAGAAATGAGCGGTTTGAGGATGTCAAACGGAACGTTGTGTTCCCGGCAAATCTCATTTCCGACTGAATAAAGGTGGTTTGTAAAATTATTTACAAAAACCGCCGAAACATGCAATGCCTTTCGCTGTTCAGAATTGATCGTAAACACCTTATCCGAAATCGCTTTGGCCACACTATTCAAAATGGGATGATCGGAAGCAAACTCGGTTTCAAGGCAAAGCGGAACAGTTTTAAAACCGACTTCTTTATTTTTTGAGAACGTTTGCAACGGATAAAATACGCCGCGGCGGTTTTTTTCGGGAAGCGCATTCAGGGCAACACTTCCTGAAGTATGCACAACAAACCGATTATTGAACGGAATATTTCCAGCCACTTCGGCAATGGCATCGTCAGAAACGGCAATGATGTAGATATCGGCTTCAGCAAGCTCATCCAAGCTATTAATGCAAACTGACTCTGGAAGGTTTTTCAGGTATTGTTTTTTGCGGGAATACAGCTGTACGATTTCTGTCGTATTGCTTTCCGCGAAAGCGTTGACAAGGTGCAGCGCCACATTTCCCGAACCTATTACCGTTACTTTAACCATTCTGCAAAAATATTGAAAAAAGTTGAGTTAGGTTAATCCTTTAAATGAGTGTTGATCTCGATTGGTTTTTGAAGCACTTTATGAATCGGGCAATTGTGTGCAATTTCGAGTAACCGGTTTTTTTGCTTTTCATCAAGATCTCCGAAAAGCCGTATATTCATTACGATATTTGAAAGGTTTTGCTTAGGCTCGTTTTCAAAAGTGACATCTATCATGGCTTCTGATAAATCCCATTTTTTGCGTTCGGCATACATTCTTAATGTGATGGCTGTGCAGGAAGCGAGTGAAGACGCAAGCAATTCAGACGGTGTAAAGCCCAGATCCTGTCCGCCCATGTCGCGTGGTTCATCTGCGATGACGGTTTTTCCTGACGAGACTATTTGTGTTTTATAGTTTTCTTTTTGGATTGAAGCTGTGACTTTAATCATTTTTTTAATTTAAAATTAGATTGTTCGGGTAAGGGTACGAATTCGGTTTCGCCGGGAACTTTTG
>CAZSDN010000137.1:0-392 GCA_964605595.1 uncultured Flavobacterium sp.
CAAACCCCGTTAAAGTCCTGTTCATCCGGTTATAAACCATTTCAGAGCTTTCCAGCTTGGTTTCGCCTTCGGCGGGATTGGCTTTTTCTTTGTTGAAAAAAATCAGTTCATTCCATTCGCCATCTTTTTTTTCATAAACCAGATTGTAGTATTCCTTACTGTTGAGCTGTTCGGAAAGCGGATACACCTTAAAAGAGTAGGTCACTTTTTGGTCAACGGGATCCGTATGCTTTTTAATATCGATGGTGTCAGCAATGAATTCAGATTCAATGTTGCGTGCCTGATAACCGGATTGGCGGAGATTAAGTTTCCGGTAAAAACTAAAATCCCTGATCCCGGTTTCTCTTTTAAAATCAGCAAAAGTGAATTCTTTGCTGCGGACATGCGAATGC
>CAZSDN010000137.1:402-1962 GCA_964605595.1 uncultured Flavobacterium sp.
TGCATGAACAATTTGGATTTAAACTGTTCTTCAGTCTCACAATTCGTAAAAAAGAGGAAGACAAAAAGTAGTGAAAGGCCACGGATAAATTTCAATGTTTTCATAATTTGTTGGTTTAAAGTTACTATCTCTGTTTAGGTTCAATTATTTTCTTTCGTTTTGTGACCGGTTATCCAAAATTTTACTCTTTTGAATGTGACCGGCAGGCAGACGTTTTAGTGATTAAGAACATAGCTTGCCCGGATTCAGCAAAGTCAGTCTGATGAAGTAAAATTAAAATACCTTAAACGATTTAAAATGAGGGTTTCCCACAAACAAAGTTAATTTTTGTGGCTTGTCAAGATCGGAACTATAATTTGTGTTGCGGGTTAATCTAACCATGCCGCCACCCAAAAGATTGTATGTAACCTTAGACAATAAAAAAACCCAATGGGCTTCCATTGGGTTTATTGGCTAAACTGCCGAAAGATATATAAAGAGATTATTCTATTTCAGTACCATTCCTTTATCGGGAACGGTAGAATTTGTCATAATAAAATGATTTTACGCTTCAAAGCAAGTTCAGTTGTGTAATACCAATAGTTTAATTTTTTTCTTTTTTAAGAATAAAAAATAAATCAATGTTAGACTTAAAATAAGATAAATTGAAGTTGGTAAAATGTAATACCAAAATTTCAAGAAATTTATATCAAATAGGTAAATTAACCAATAAAATTGAGCAAATAGGGCAAGGATGTTCAAAATTTTATTCTTTGTTAAGACTAATAATAAACTTATATTTATTAAAATAACTAAAATTGAATAAGTTACAGTTTCAAAATCAATTTTTGATGATAGATCCAAATAAAATATGTCAAAAAAACTAAATGTTAATATCAAAAAATTAAAAGCGGATAAATGTTCTCCAGGAAATATAATAATCAAAAAGCTAATAATTAATGCTATTTTTATATATAATGTTTTCATATTAATTTGCGCTGTTTAATGGTGCATTTCCACCTGTTGTGTTTTTTATCCCTCCAATTGGCAAAGGTAGATTTCTTATTACTTCGCCTAATTTATGACATGACGAAATTAAAATGGCATCAGTACGAGTGCTAAACATTTAAATTGGTGCTTCATAAAAATTAAGGTTTAATTGTTAAAGGTAAATCTAAATTAATAATCCTTGTTTCACAATGCGTATAAACACCTGATTTTTACTATTAATAAATCGACAAACTACATTTTTTTTGGAAAAATGTTAAAACTTGCGGCAAGTTCATTTTACGACCATAAAAAAAGAGCAAAAAGATTATCAAAATCCTTTTACTCTTTTTTTATATAATTTATTAAAACCTTATTCCATTTCAGAAACCCGCAAAGTATTTACCATTCCTTTATCGGTAACGGGCATTGCCGCTAAATTGATAAGGAAATCGCCTTTGTCAACGAAGCCTTTTTCACGTGCAATTTCATTTACATCGGTAACAGTATCGTCAGTACTTACAAATTTGTCGTAATAAAATGATTTTACGCCCCAAAGCAAGTTCAATTGCGTCAGGATTCTTTTGTTTGAAG
>CAZSDN010000137.1:1972-2505 GCA_964605595.1 uncultured Flavobacterium sp.
AGTAAAGACTAAAATATGCGATTGCGGCCTCCAGGCTGAAATCTGAAAAGCCGTGTAACCACTATTTGTTAAAGTACAGATTGCTTTCGCCCTGATCACATTTGCCATCATTGCCGCATGGTGGCAGATTGATTTTGTAATGAATCTTTTTGTACGTACTTGTGGCGTGTTTTGCGGAACTGTAATCAGCGGAGAATCTTCAACCGCTTCAATGATCTGCGTCATTTTTTCGATAACCTGAACCGGGTAATTTCCTACAGAAGTTTCTCCTGAAAGCATTACCGCGTCTGCACCGTCCATAACCGAGTTGGCAACATCGTTTACTTCGGCGCGCGTTGGCGTTAAACTGGTGATCATCGTTTCCATCATTTGTGTTGCGATGATTACCGGAATCCTTGCTGTTTTTGCGCGGTTTACGAGTTTTTTCTGGATAAGCGGAACTTCATGCGCCGGAACTTCAACGCCCAAATCGCCGCGGGCAACCATTAAACCGTCACAAAAAGCCACGATTTTATCAATGTTTTCGACACCTT
>CAZSDN010000137.1:2515-6123 GCA_964605595.1 uncultured Flavobacterium sp.
ACCTTCAGGTTTTTCGATTTTGGCTATGATCGGAATTTTATGATCTGAATGTTTTTCAATCAATTCCTGTAATTCCATCAGATCTTCAGATGTCCTTACAAAAGAAAGCGCAATCCAGTCTACTTTTTGCTCGATTGCAAAAATTGCATCTTTAATATCTTTTTTTGTCAAAGCCGGTAAAGAGACTTTTGTATTTGGGAGGTTGACCCCTTTTTTCGATTTTAACGGCCCGCCCTGGACTACGCGGCAAATGACTTCGGTTGTACGGTTTGTTTCAACGGCTTCGAAAATAAGTTTCCCGTCGTCAAGCAGGATTCTTTCACCCGGATTCACATCGTTTGGAAATTCCTTATAATTCATGTAAACCCGTTGTGCATTTCCGGGAACATCTTCAGCGGTTTGGAACGTAATCAAATCGCCGTTTTTCACGATGACATCTTCAGTCATCACGCCCACGCGAAGTTTTGGGCCTTGTAAATCTCCTAAAATAGCAGTGGTATATCCAAACTCGTCATTCAGGCTTCTGATCAAATCGATTTTGGATTTTACATCGTCATAATCGGCATGCGAAAAGTTTACCCTGAATACATTTACTCCGGCGTCAATCATATCTTTCAGAACTTCTCTTGTACTACATGCAGGGCCGAGTGTGGCTACAATTTTAGTTTTTTTGTTTGTTGGCATTTTTAAAAAATTAAATTGTTTTTTGATTTTATCTGATTCGTGTCAACGCTGTAAACGGTTGAAACGCGATCTATTTTATTGATTTTGTTTGTAATTTCTTCGGTGTCATAACAGTCATTTTCAATCTTGAGGAAGAAATCTACTTTTTTGAATTCGGGAAGAAGGTATACTTTTGTGGCTATTTCCATGGTTGTGTTTGCGAATAAATCCTGCGAGTTGTTTTTTTGCTGGATCACTTCGTTTTTATTTTGGATGAGGTTCCACGCAATGTCTTTTTCCTGGTTTTGGAAAATATATCTCGAAAAATTTGTGGTTCCTTCCTTTATTGAAATTTCAATTTCGTTTTTGCTTTTTTGCAGAAGAACAGGAAGATTTTGATTGATATAATAAGCGAGACGATAATCTTCTAATGAGGTATGAATTGCGATAAGTTCATAATCAACTTCGTCAAATTCATCAATATACAATTTATGAATAGCCATTTACTCCGAAAATAAGCTGTAAATATACTATTTCTAAGTCATTAAAAACCTCAAAAAGCTGAAGTTAACCTTTATTTATCAACGAAAACGATATAGTTTTAAGGAATTGTTTTTATTTTGTGTTAATTTTTTCCTGAAATGCAAAATAGGCTCTTTGGGAAGCTTTTTCTTCGGCTTTCTTTTTTGATACCGCCCGCGCTTTAGCAACAACCTTGCTGTCAATACTCAGCCGTACGCCGAATAATCGCTCGCCTCCAATTCCGTTGTCTTCAAAAACATGGTAATTAAAGGTTCGTTTTTCTTTTTGGCACCATTCGATCAAAAGACTTTTATAGCTGATTACTTTTCCCTCAAGGCGTGCAATGTCTACATAAGGTTCAATAACCCGTTTATGGATAAATTGCTCGCAGTTGTTATAACCAAGATCAAGGTAAATCGCGCCGACGAGAGCTTCAAAAATATTCCCGTGGATGTTTTCGCCAAAATGCTGCGGAGCGACTTTGCTTTCAACAAAACGAACCAGATTCAAATCCCTTCCGAGTTCATTTAAATGTTCGCGGCTTACTATTTTAGAACGCATTTTAGTAAGATAGCCTTCGTCTCCGGACGGAACTTCATTAAACAAATGCGCGGCAATCACCGAACTCAGCATTGCGTCACCCAGGAATTCCAAGCGTTCATAACTGATGGGATTCCCTTTTTCATCGAGTTTGTTCGAGGAACGGTGCGTAAAAGCTTTATGGTAAGAATCAATATCTTTCGGCCGGAAACCGAGTATTCTTTCAATTTCTGTAAAAAAAATCCCGTCTTCTTGAGAACGGGATTTCGGAAATATTTTTTTGAGAAATCTCATTTAAAATTAGTCATCTATTTTTTTAAATAAAACACAGGCATTATGTCCGCCAAAACCAAAAGTATTGCTCATTGCAACTTTGACTTCTCTTTTTTGAGGTGTATTCAAAGTCAGATTTAATGCAGGATCAATATTTTCATCAACAACAGAATGGTTAATTGTTGGAGGAACGATTCCGTGCTGCATTGCCAAAATGGAAGCAATCGCTTCAATGGCGCCGGCCGCACCAAGTAAATGCCCGGTCATTGATTTTGTTGAATTGGTGCTGATGCTTTTTGCCTGGTCGCCAAAAACTGCGCTGATCGCTTTTAACTCGGCAACATCGCCAAGCGGAGTTGAAGTTCCGTGTGTATTGATATGGTCAACGTCTTCAGGATTCATTCCCGCATCGCGAAGCGTGTT
Source organism: uncultured Flavobacterium sp. (assembly GCA_964605595.1). GTDB lineage: Bacteria > Bacteroidota > Bacteroidia > Flavobacteriales > Flavobacteriaceae > Flavobacterium. The sequence goes on from CAZSDN010000137.1 coordinate 4,937, forward strand.
TTTCATAACAGCGATTACGCCAATTCCTTCAGGATGCGGAGCTGTTAAATGGTAAGCATCTGAAGACATTCCGCCGCCGCCTATTTCACAATAGATTTTCGCTCCGCGCGCTTTTGCGTGTTCGTATTCTTCCAAAACCAAAGCGCCTGCACCTTCGCCCAAAACGAATCCGTCACGGGTCGCGTCAAATGGCCTGGAAGCAGTCTCAGGGCTTTCATTTCTTGTAGACAAAGCGTGCATTGAGTTGAAACCACCCATTCCGGCGATTGTAACCGCAGCTTCAGATCCGCCAGAAATAATTACGTCGCACATTCCCAAACGAATGTAATTGAACGCGTCAATCAATGCATTTGCAGATGAAGCGCACGCAGAAACTGTCGTATAGTTTGGTCCCATGTAGCCATTTCTCATTGAAATGTGAGCTGGAGCAATATCGGCAATCATTTTTGGGATAAAGAACGGATTGAACTTTGGAGTTCCATCGCCTTTGGCATAATACATTACTTCTTCCTGGAAAGTTTCAAGCCCGCCGATTCCTGCGCCCCAGATTACACCAACTCTGTATTTGTCTACATTTTCATCGGTAATCCCGGCATCTTTGATGGCTTCATCGCTGGCTGCAATTGCATAATGCGCAAATTTGTCGAGCCTTCGGGATTCTTTACGATCCATATAATCTTCGATATTGAAGTTTTTTACTTCGCAGGCGAATTTTGTTTTATGTTTTTCGGTATCGTAGTACGTTATCGGAGCTGCGCCGCTGACGCCATTTACCAATGAATTCCAATATTCTTCAATTGAATTTCCAATAGGGGTAAGCGCACCTAAACCCGTTACAACAACTCGTTTTAATGACATACGTAAAATTTTATAGTTTGATTATAAACAAATAATACCTATTGCTTCTATGGTTAATCATAAAAAGACATAGGTATCAAAATGTTTTATTTCTATGATTGATTACCAATCAGTAAATTTAAAATAAAAAATAATAACACCCGCCACTTCATCAGCAAACGGGTGTAGAGTGTATTATTTTTTTGCTTCTTCGATGTAAGAAATAGCCTGACCAACAGTAGCGATATTTTCCGCTTGGTCGTCTGGAATCTGAATGTCAAATTCTTTTTCGAATTCCATGATAAGCTCAACAGTATCTAGGGAATCAGCTCCTAAATCGTTTGTGAAGC
>CAZSDN010000138.1:0-5972 GCA_964605595.1 uncultured Flavobacterium sp.
GCAGGTTTGGTAAAAGGAGCAAGCAGAGGTGAAGGTTTGGGCAACCAGTTCTTGGGAAATATCAGGGAATGCAACGCGATCATCCATGTTTTGCGTTGTTTCGATAATGACAATATTGTTCACGTTGACGGAAATGTAAACCCGATCCGCGATAAGGAAACCATCGATATTGAATTACAACTAAAAGATCTCGAAACGGTCGAAAAACGCCTGGAAAAAGTAAACCGCGCCGCTAAAACAGGAAATAAGGAAGCACAGGTTGAGCAAGCATTATTGAATAGAATCCGTGAAGCTTTATTACAGGCAAAATCTGCAAGAACGATTACTGCTCAAAATAATGATGAGGAAGTATTGATGGAATCTTTCCAGCTGATTACTGCAAAACCGGTTTTATATGTTTGTAATGTTGACGAATCATCTGCGGTAAATGGAAACAACTATGTTGATCAGGTTCGCGAGCTTGTAAAAGATGAAGATGCTGAAGTAATCGTGCTTTCTGTTGGAGCCGAAGCTGATATTACAGAATTGGAAAGTTACGAAGAACGTCAGGTTTTCCTTGAAGACATGGGATTAACCGAGCCAGGCGCATCCGTTTTGATTCGCGCCGCTTATAAATTATTGAAACAACAAACTTATTTTACCGCCGGAGTTAAAGAAGTGCGCGCCTGGACAATCAATATTGGCGATACTGCGCCACAAGCTGCCGGAGTTATCCATACCGATTTTGAAAAAGGTTTCATCCGTGCCGAAGTTATCGCTTATCATGATTACGTAACATTCGGAACGGAAGCCAAAGTAAAAGAAGCCGGAAAACTGCGTGTTGAAGGAAAAGAATACATTGTGAAAGACGGTGATGTGATGCATTTCCGATTTAATGTATAAATAAATGAGAAATATATATTTAGTATTTTTTTTAGCGATAATAACATTTGGTTTCTCACAGAAAAAGGAATTTGGGATCATTGCCGGCCCTAATTTTTCAAATATAAGAGGCATGGATTCCCCTCTTTCTGATTATAAGTATGCGGTTGGATTTCTCGCAGGTATTTCATTTGAATATAGTATCCGCGAAAGTTTTTCCATTAAATCGAACCTGCTTTTTGAAAGAAAGTCCAATCAAACCAATATCAATTCAGTATTTATGGTTGATGGTGAAGAGGAATTTGTAAATGCCGACGCAAGAAACAATTTTGATTTTATTACACTTCCAGTAATGGCAAAATATAATTTCGGGAAAAATAATAGCTTTTTTATAAACGGAGGGCCCTATTTTAGCTATCTTTTAAATGTAAAAACCCATTTTTCAGTTAATTCGGAAAGCGAGAACTTTAAATCAACGACTATCGATAATTCAGATTCTTATAAATCTTTTGATGCAGGACTTGCCTTTGGGTTTGGAAAACGTTTTGATATTGATAGTAAAAATGCTCTAACTGTCGAGATAAGAAACAGTTTAGGATTGTTGAATATCAGTAAATTGGGAACTTTTGAGAATAAAGGACATCAAACAATTTCATTTGGTATTGTTACAGGTTGGTCTTTCGGCTTGTAATGATTGAAAGAATAAAATAAAAGGCGGATCCGAAAGGTTCCGCTTTTTTATTTCATTTTAACAAAATTTTGGCACGTACTTTGGTAGACCAAAAGTAACCAATAACCAATTGTTTTATGAAAAGATACTTTTTACCAGCCGTGGTTTTGCTCTGCTTTTTTTCCTGTAAAGACCAGATTTCTTCTGCAACGCCACTTGAAAATTATTACTTCACCGAAGCCCAGCCCATTAACGATTCTGAGTTATCAGAATTTCCCAATAGGTTTATCGGAATATACCAATCAGATGATTCTACTTTTTTAAACATCGAGAAAAAACAGATACTTGTTGAAAGTTATGCCAAATTCAAAATTTCAAAAAAGGCTTTGGATACTTTAAAGCAGGAATATAATTTTACGGGAAACAAACTGATCCATAAAATCAATAGAGAATATTACGATGTTACCGCCAAAGGCGATTCTCTCGAGCTTTCTCTGAAAGACGTTGATACTGTTTTTAGTTTTTCTGAAAGGGCAAAGGCCAAAAAAATCAACGGGAATATTGTTTTAAGCCGAAAAGATTCATTATATTGGAAAGTAGAATGGCTGAGTTTCCGGAAAGATAAACTAAAATCAAACCTGATATTTTCCGAAGCAGATAGAAAAAGGGTAGATTCGCTCGTAAAAACAAAAATTGTTACGCTGAATGAGATGTCGTATATTTTAAAACCGACACGGCGCGAATTTGGGAAAATACTGCAATTAAAGAAATTCGGCTCCGAACATACGTATACCAAAATAACCAACATATGAAAATCATCGCCTTTGCCGGAAGCAACAGTACAACATCGATAAATAAAAAACTAGTGACGTATGCAACGACACTTTTTGAAAACGCCGATGTTGAAATCCTCGATCTTAACGATTATGAAATGCCGTTGTTTAGTGTTGACAGGGAAAAGGAAATAGGAGAGCACGAACTTGCGCTCAAATTCCTTGACAAATTAAAATCGGCCGATATCATTGCGGTTTCATTAGCAGAAAATAACGGAAATTATTCAGCTGCTTTTAAAAATCTTTTTGATTGGTGTTCGCGGGCCGAAAAAGAAGTTTTCCAGAACAAGCCAATGCTTTTAATGGCAACCGCGCCCGGGGCAAGAGGCGGAAAAAGCGTTCTTGAAATCGCACAGAACAACCTTGTTCGTTATGGCGCAAATATCCAGGCGGTATTTTCACTTCCGGTTTTTTATGAGAATTTTGATGTTGAAAAAGGGGTAATCTCAAATGCCAAATTCGACGCGCAGCTCAAAAGCCTCATTGCAACATTTGAATGAAAGAGATCATCAAAAAAACATTGAAATTACTGAAGAAGCTGTTTCTCTGGTTTTTTGCATTTATTGCAGTTTACTTTATCGCTGCATTTGTGCTTTCGCGGATAACAGTCAACTCAAAAGACAAGGATCCGAAAAAAGAAGTCGTAATTTACTTGAAATCAAATGGTATCCACACTGATATCGCTCTTCCGGTTAAAAATGAAATCAAGGATTGGTCAAACGAAATCAAATATTCGCATACAATTTCAAACGATTCGACAATGCAATTCGTTGCTTTTGGCTGGGGAAATAAAGATTTTTACCTGAATACGCCCGATTGGTCGGATTTGAAATTTTCCACAGCTTTTAAAGCTGCTTTCCATATTGGAAGTTCAGCGATGCACACGCAGTTTTATTACAATCTTTCAGAAAGCGAGCGTTGCCGGAAAATTGAGATTTCTCAAGAAGAATATAAAAAACTCGTACGTTATATTTCCGAAAGTTTTACCAAAGAAAATAATGAGGTTCAATTGATTTCCGGGCAACATTATAATGATCACGATGCTTTTTATGAAGCGAACGGGAAATACGATTTATTCAATACCTGTAATTCCTGGACGAATTGCGCGCTAAAAACTTCCGGGCAAAAAGCTGCGGTTTGGGCTTTAACCGATTCTGCAATTTTACGCCATTACGCAGATTAAATATATTTTACTATTTTAGAAAAAAATTAAGACTGTCTGATTTTTCTGGCAGGATTATTGAAAAAATACGTGGCATGAAAAAAATACGATCATTCTCAAAATTGCTTTGCCTTTTCCTTATCAGTGCAAACAGCCTTTTCTCACAGGATTATTCAAAAGTTGACGAAACGGTAAAAACTTATCCTGAATCATTCACATCGCTCGAAAAATTAGCCGAAAGGATTAATAAGGATTTTACAAAAGATGATGAAAAAGCCCGCGCCATTTATGCTTGGATGGCATTTCATATTAAGTACGATTTAGCTGCAGCCAAAAACATCGCAGCAACGAAACAAGTTGCTTTTTCATTTAAGACCGAAGAAGAAAAAATCCAAAAGCAACAACAATTTCGTCAGGATATGGCGTTAAAAACGTTGCGTACAAAAAAAGGAGTTTGCCAAAATTATGCTGCGTTATTCCACGGGCTTTGCGATTTAACCGGATTAAAATGCCTTGATATTCCGGGAACTTCAAAAGTGCACCCGGCGCATATTGGCAAGCTTCCTAAAATGAGTGACCATATGTGGAATGCCGTCAAGATTGGAGATAAATGGAAACTTGTTGATGTAACATGGGGAGCAGGAAGCGTTGACGGCAAAACGGGAAAGTTTGTCCAAAAATACAATGATGGTTATTTTTTAACCGATCCGGGTGTTTTTTACCTGAATCATTTTCCTGATGATAAAAATCTTTTGATGATTAATAAAACCGAGGAAGATTGGGCACAATTGCCACTATACTATGGTGAATATATAAAAGCGCCTTATCAATTTACAAGTCCGGATACCGGTGTTTTTACTGATAGGAAAGTTAACGTGATCCCGTTTGAGATCATTGATTTGCCTGAAACCGATAAAGTTGCGTATGTATTCAGCAGCGAAAATATTTTTAAGGAAATCAATGTGAAACGTGAAGGAAATGTCTCTAAATTCGACATTGTCATGGATGAAAGAAGCCGTGGTTTCCTAACAATTTTCATAAATAACAAATCGGTTGCGACATACAAACTTGCCAGATAATCTTTCAGGATTGTCAATATCATTCTTAATAACTTTGGTTTTTTTGGCTTTTAATTACTGCCGATTTCTGCTATATTAGCACCAAATCGATTATTTAAAAATGTCTGCAGAAACCATTTACAACGAAGATAATATACGTTCGCTCGATTGGAAAGAACACATCCGCATGCGCCCGGGAATGTACATCGGGAAGCTCGGCGACGGTTCATCTCCCGACGACGGTATTTACATTCTCCTGAAAGAAGTCCTCGACAACTGTATCGATGAATTCGTAATGGGCGCGGGCAAAACCATCGAAGTTACCGTTAAGGATAAAATGGTTACAGTGCGTGATTACGGTCGTGGAATTCCGCTTGGGAAAGTCGTCGATGTAGTTTCAAAAATGAATACCGGTGGTAAATATGATTCCAAAGCATTCAAGAAATCAGTCGGTTTAAATGGTGTCGGAACTAAGGCGGTAAATGCATTGTCGAATTACTTTCGTGTAGAATCCGTTCGTGACAACCAGCAAAAAGCAGCCGAATTTTCTGCCGGAAACCTTACGCTCGAAGAAGATATCATTGAATCAACAAAACGTAAAGGGACAAAAGTTTCTTTCGTTGCCGATGATACGATTTTCAAAAACTACAAATACCGGAATGAGTACATCATCAAGATGCTCAAGAATTATTGTTACCTGAATACCGGGCTTACAATTTACTACAACGGCGAGAAGTTCTATTCAGATAACGGTTTAAAGGATTTACTGGAGGAAGCAATCCATGAAGACGATATGGTCTATCCGATCATTCACCTTATTGGCGATGATATTGAAGTTGCGTTAACGCACAGCAAATCCCAATATTCAGAAGAATATCATTCGTTTGTAAATGGACAAAACACAACACAGGGCGGAACGCATTTAGGTGCTTTCCGCGAAGCTATTGTCCGTACGATAAAAGAATTTTATAACAAAAATTTTGAAGCATCCGATATCCGTAAGTCAATTGTAAGTGCGATAAGCGTGAAAGTGGAAGAGCCTGTTTTCGAATCGCAGACCAAAACGAAATTAGGCTCGACAGATATTGGCCCGAATGGCCCGTCAGTTCGTAGTTTTGTAAACGATTTCATCAAGACAAAACTCGATAATTTCCTTCATAAAAACCCCGAGATTGCCGAGGCATTGCTTCGTAAAATACTTCAGGCGGAACGGGAAAGGAAAGAATTATCAGGAATCCGCAAGCTTGCCAAAGACCGTGCAAAAAAAGCAAGTCTTCACAATAAGAAACTGCGTGATTGCCGCGTGCATTTAACCGATGCGAAAAATCCACGAAGCCTTGAAAGCACACTTTTCATTACCGAGGGAGATTCAGCGTCAGGATCAAACA